>CAZPEZ010000006.1:0-82857 GCA_964585715.1 uncultured Occallatibacter sp. | reverse complement strand
TCACCGTCGACCTGCCGCCGTTGCGTGCGCGCCGCGAAGACATTCCCCTGCTCGCCCAGCACTTCCTCGACTACTACGCCAACGAGAACGCGCTCGCGCCGCGCCGCCTGTCGTCGGACGCCATGCGCGCCTTGGTCGACTACGACTGGCCCGGTAACGTACGTGAATTGGAGAATTGCATCGAACGCGGCGTTGTACTGAGTTCCGGCCCGGTCATCGGCTCCGACCTGCTGCCCGGCCACATCACCGGCCGCAGCTTTCAGGACGCGCTCCTCGAGCACAACCCGAATGCCTCGCTCTTCGACATCCTCGAAGACATCGAGCGCCGCATCATCGTCGAAAAGCTCGAACGCTGCAACGGCAACCAAACTGAAGCCGCCGAGCAGTTCCGCATCCCGCTCTCTACGCTGAACCAGAAGATCAAGCGCCTCAACATCGAGATCCGCAAGCGCGGACGCGATTAGGGCAGCCGTCAGCCTCTAGCTCTCAGCTCGGATCTAGTACGAATCTGGGTGCCCCAGGTCTCGATTCTGAGACCTGGGAAAACTGAGCATTCGCGAGGGGATCAAGGCTCTCTTTTCGTTGCTGCGAATTTCTGCTCAACAACCTTGCGGCTTGCCCATTCGACAATGTGAACAATGACTACGATCACCACAGATGAGATTGCGAAGGGAAGAATGGCATGCAAATACAGATCTGCCGACGGTCTACCGTCGTGGAGATTGATCGCAATCTGACATACTCCACCAAACACGCATAGCAGAAATAACGACCGAAAAAACCTGGACGGGCTTTGAATAGGGAGCCGGTTTGCGCATCCAGAACTTGTGGAATCTTTTGTAGTCGATGCTCGCTCAGATAAAAAGACAGATCCCCGCCGATTCGAAACCGAGGTTCAGACCGGCATTGGGTATGTCATTCTCGCCTGCGAGTCATAGAACGCCTAAGAGCTCGCTTCCACCCACCTTCGCAGAAACTCCCGCAGTTGTCCGGGCGGCTTCAACCACACATCCGCTTCAGTCTTGCGCTTCTCGCGACGCATCAGCACGCTCAGATGCGGCCCATTCGCGTCATTGACGGCAACGAACGCCGCCTCATCTGTCAGATCGTCACCGAGATACGTCACTGGCACGTTCCCACGCGACTCGCGCAGTATCTCCCGCACGGCCCCGCCCTTGTCACGCCCTGCGCGCAGTTCCAGGCCGGACTCGAACTTCAGCAAACGCAGCCCATCGATATTCGCCAATGGTTCGAAGAGTTCTCGCGTTCTCCGCTCGATCTCGCGGGACTGTTCCGGGGAACGCCCCCGCCAGTGCATCACCGCCGCGTTCGGCTTGTCTTCGAATAGTCCGCCCAGCGCATCCCCATGCAACTTGCGCCGCAGTTCTTCGAGAGCCCGCCGCACCGCAGGCGCCTGCTTCTCCAACGCGCGTCGGCCGTTCGGATACAAGCGCTCCGCTCCGTGCAATCCCCACACCTCTGGCGGCGGATCGAGTCCGAGCATCGGCGGCACTTCCTCCGCCGGTCTGCCCGTGACCACAGCAATCCGCGTACGACCTTGCGCCTGAATCTGCGCCAAGAGCTCTCGCATCCCTGCCCACGGCCGCGCCTTGAATCGATCGACGCGAAACCCCGCCAGCGTTCCGTCGTAGTCGAGCAAGAGCAGTGCCTTCCGCGCGCCTGCGAGCGCGCAGAAGAACTCATCCAGCCTTTTCGCCGTTTGTCGATTCAAGAATGGATTCTCTCGCTCACGGCATTTTCAGTGAAACTGTGGTCCTCTTGATTTGTGCGCGAGATCGTCGCTCCCTGTTGGTCGCGCCGATTCGGCATCTCGGCTTCGGACTTGTGTATCTCTGAAACCGCTCTAGGCCAGTTTACTTTGCGCGGTTTCCGGCGCTACGGGCGCGCTGGAGGGCGGCGCGGCCGGCTCTCTGCCAACACTGTCGTCGAGCCTGATCCTGCGCAGCGCATCCAGCACACTCGCGGCCCAATGGTAGATGTTGTTTTCCATCACCTGGCGGCGCATCTGCTGCATGCGCTCTCTTCTTTCATCGCGCCCCATCTCCAGGCCACGATGCATCGCTTCAGCCACGCCGGCAATGTCGTAGGGATTGACCACCAGCGCGTCACGCAGCTCCACTGATGCTCCTGTGAACTTGCTGAGGATAAGTACGCCATCCTCATCGTCGCGTGCCGCCACAAACTCCTTGGCCACAAGGTTCATGCCGTCGTGCAGGGACGTCACCAAACACAGATCGGCCGCACAATACCAGCGATTGATCTCATGATGATCCGCCTGCCTCTCGATCAGCACGATCGGCTTCCACTTTGCCGTCTGATACCGCTGATTGATGCGTGTCACTTCCTGATTCACGCGGCGATGCAGCTCTTCGTACGCCGGAATCCGTGTACGGCTCGGCGAAGCCACCTGCACCAGGGTGAGACGTTCGCGCTGCCATGGGTGCACCTCAAGCAGGTGCTCCAAGGCCAGCAACCGCTGCAAGATTCCCTTCGTGTAGTCGAGGCGGTCCACTCCAACAGCCAATGCTTCTGCATGCACGCCGAATTCACGCAGCAACTGATCGCGCAGCACAGCCCGCGTCGCTGCTTCGACAGCCACGGTCGGCAGCGTCCTGTTGGCCGGACTGCCCGTGAACGCTACGCTAATTGGATACGGCCGCACCGTCGAAACATGCCCATGGCGGCTGACCGTCGCATGCTCGCGATCCGTCCGCGCCTCAAATACTCGATCGACTGCCGCGAGAAAATTGCTGCAGTGCAGCGGAATATGGAAGCCGATCAGGTCCGCGCCCAACAGTCCATCCAGAATCTCCGCACCCCACGGGCAAATCAGAAACGCCTCAGGATTCGGCCAGGGAATGTGCCAGAAGATCGCCACCCGTGCATCCGGCCGTGCCATCTTCACCAGCCGCGGCAACAGCGCAAAGTGGTAGTCCTGCACAAACACGATCGGCTCGATGCTCCCTTCCATCTCCTTCAGCAGCGCAGCCGCGAATCGCTCATTCACACGCGTGTAGCACTCCCAGTCCGCCGGGCGGAAGATGGGGCTGGTATGCGCGTTGTGACACAGCGGCCAAAGGCCTTCGTTCGCGAACCCGTCGTAGTAGCGCGACTCCTCTTCTTCCGTCAGCCACACCCGCCGCAGCGTATAGCGCGGATCCTCGGGGGGCACGCGCAGGCGGTCGAACTCGTCCACCGTCTCTCGATCCGCACTGCCGCTCCCGCTCGCAATCCACACCCCGTCGCAGGCCCGCAGCACCGGCTCAATCGCCGTCACCAGCCCGCTCGGCGGAACAAGGCACATGATCTCGCGCCCCTTGCGCACGTGCACATAGGGCTCGCGATTCGACACCGCAAAGATGCGGCTCGATCCAAAATGGTCGCGCATGTGCACGGAGAGCCGCTCCGCCGTCCAAACGCTATCCCGCGCAGCACGCAGCCGTGCTTCCGCCTCGGCCGCCGCCCGTGCGGCCACCAGGCTCTCCGCCATCGTCTCCACTTCGCGCGCCAGCGGCGTGAAGAGGTTGAATTCTCTCGTCCCTACATACGGCGCTCCGTCCCCATGACCGCTGCGTAGCTTGCGAAGCCGTTCGGCGACCCGCAGCATCGGGCTCAGAAGGAACCAGCGCACCATCACGAAGGTGACCACGCTGATCAGCAACACTAACGCCGCAATGCGCACAAAACTGCGCCGCCACAGATCCCATCCCTCAGCGCGGATGTACCCCGCGTCCGCCATGACGATGAGCGCGCCTTCAAGCTCGTTCCCGTTGTGCAGCGGAAAAGCTTCTTCAAGCCATTGCACGTCGCCTGAATGTCCGAAAGCCGACTGCTCCGCTCCTCGACGCAGCGCTTTTTCCACCAGGGGGTGAGGCAATCCCTGCAGAAGATCGGAGGCCCCTGCCAGAGCCAATGGCCGATTCTCCTGATCGAAAACCGCCAGCCCCAGCACTCCGGTGCGTGCCCTGAACGACGCCAGCAGCCCTGGCAATGCCGCCCCGTTCCCCGAAGCCAGCGTCTGCTCCAGGAAGGGCTGTAACTCGACGCCCTCCCGTTTGGTGCTCTGCTCCAGATATTGGCGCAGAAAATGCTTGTGCGCCAGCACCTCGAAATACGTCGAGGCCACCGAGACCAGCGTCACACTTGCAACGAGCACCAGAATCAGGCGCAGGCGAAAAGAGTGCATATTGTTCCTTCTCGTGCTTAGATGCAGGCAAAAACCATCGATGCGACACGATCATCCTTGAAAAATCGCACTTTTCGGCGTCTTTCCCTGCCCCAATCGACCGCCCAGGCATTTCTCCCACCATGCGTTATGCTGTGGAAGTGAAGCGAGTTGCCTGCACCCCGCGTTTCACCCTCCGGTAAACGAATGGCCTTCGACACGATCGATAACACTGTCAAACAACTCGTACTCACCGTGCAGGATTATTCCCTGTTCGCGTACCGGGCTCTCATGAATCTATTTCGGCCCCCTGTCTACTGGAGCGATTTTCTCTTCCAGTCCGACATCATTGGCGTCGGCTCGCTGTCGATTGTTGTGCTCTCAGGGCTGTCAACCGGCGGCGTGCTGGCTCTGCAGTCTGCGGCCACACTCTCCGCGTTCGGCGCAACCGCGGTTACGGGGCAATTCGTCAGTCTGACAATGATCCGCGAACTCGGCCCGGTTCTCACCGGTATCATGGTCTCCGGCCGCAACGCTTCGTCCATGGCCAGCGAACTTGGCTCCATGGTTGTCACAGAGCAAATCGACGCAATGCGCGCCCTTGGTGTTGATCCTATCCGAAAACTGGTCACCCCGCGCATCTTCGCTACCGTCGCCATGCTGTTTTTTCTCACCATCGTGTCCGACGCCTTCGGCATCGTTGGCGGGGGCCTCGTCACCGTCTTCCTGAATCACCAGAACGGCACCCAATACTTCAACATGGCCTGGGAGCACCTCCGCCTGCCCGACATCGTCCAGGGACTAATAAAACCCGTCTTCTTCGGCTACATTCTCTCCTCCATTGGCTGCTTCTACGGTCTGCGCACGACCGGTGGCACACAGGGTGTAGGCCGCTCGACCATTCAGGCTGTCGTCACCGCCTCTGTCCTGATCATCTTTGTCGACTTCTTCATCACCAGGCTCCTGCTCAACGTCTTTGCCTCATGGATGTGAGTTCCTTCTCGATCCATCCTCTCCGTGGTCCGGCGCCCAAGGATCCGTCCGAAGCCGTGCTCGCGTTTTCCAGAGTCTTTCTCTCCTTTGATGGCCCGCTGATCCTCGAAAACATCTCCTTCTCCGTTGCTCCTAGCGAAACACGCATCCTGCTTGGGCCCGCCGGAGTGGGTAAGAGTGTGCTGCTGAAGCTCTGCAACGGCCTCCTCCGGCCCACCGAAGGCCGCGTTGTTCTTTTTGGAGAAGACATCTCTCACGTGAAAGAAGAGGCGCTTTTCCCCCTGAGAACACGTACCGGCATGGTCTTTCAGGAGGGCGCTCTCTTCGACTCGATTACCGTGCGCGACAACGTCGCATACCAACTCGTGCAGGAAGGTCTCCCCGACGAAGAAATCGATGTGCGCGTGCGTGAGGCCCTTCGTTTCGTCGAACTGGAGCAGACCTTCGACCTCTATCCTTCAAGCCTCTCCGGCGGGATGCGCCGTCGCGTCGCCATCGCCCGCGCGCTCATCCACAAGCCCGATCTGCTGCTCTACGATTCGCCCACCGGCGGCCTCGATCCCGTCACTTCCACCACCATCATCGAACTGATCGTCAAGCAGCGCGATGTGTACCACACTCCATCGCTGCTGGTCACGCATCGCCTGCAGGACGCCTTCACCATGTGCACCCATCGCTTCGATCCCGATTCGGGCAGCATGGTTCCACTGCCCAAAGGGCAAACTGACCCCAACACAACGTTCCTTATGCTCTCTGAGGGACGTTTGATCTTCGATGGCTCACTCGCCGAGCTTGTCAACAGTCAGGACGCCTTTGTTCGCGAGTTTCTGGCGTAAGATTCCCTGCATCCAACCTGCAGAAGCCATCTGCGGCGCGGGCGCTGCGAGGTCGAAGCGTTTGAGAAAGTTCGTTCTATTCCCGATGTTCCTGATTCTGCTCTGCCCAAGACAAGCTGCCGCCTATTCGGTCCTGACGCACGAACAACTGATCGATCTCGCCTGGAAGAACTCCATCGTCCCGCTGCTTCTCAGCCGCTATCCCAACCTCACACCCGCCCAGCTCGTCGAAGCCCGCGCTTACGCCTACGGAGGATGCGTCATCCAGGACATCGGCTACTACCCCTTCGGCGACCAGTCGTTCTCCAACCTCACCCACTACATCGGTTCCGGCGACTTCGTCGTCAACCTCTTCCGCAATGCTCAGAATGCGGATGAACTTGCCTTCGCGGTGGGTGCGCTCTCCCACTACATCGGCGACTCCGTGGGCCACCCTCTGGCCACCAATCGTGCTGTTGCCATCGAATTCCCCAAACTCGCTGCGCAATACGGTCCAGTCGTCAACTACGCCGAAGGCGAGCATCAGCACGTGCAGACTGAGTTTGCCTTCGACATCGACGAGATCGCGCATCATCGCCTGGCGCCGCTGCGCTTCCTGCGCCACATCGGCCTCCAGGTCCCAACCAGGCAACTCGCTCTCGCCTACTACCAGACTTACGGGCTCCAGGAAGACTTCACTTCAAGGCGCGGCCGCCGCTTCAACATTCGCAACTATCGCTTCGCGGTACGCACCTTCATTCCGCGCGTTGCCTACGCGGTCACGCTTTTTCATCGCCGTCACGAGCCACCGGAACCCGACACTCCCGAATGCAAAGAGATGATCGCGGAAGCAGTGGCTCTCGATCAGGAGAACAACTGGGATGCCTACCGCCGCAAAGCAGGCATCGGCACCTATGCTCTTGCCGGCTTGATCTTCATCCTGCCGAAGATTGGCCCGCTGAAGATGGTCTCCGTGAAAGGACCAACGACCGCGACTGAGGCAGACTATATGCACACCCTCGCGATTTCGATCGCCATCCTGCGCCGCATGCTGCACCGGTTCACCCCGCCGCAGGCAACCGGCACAACTTCCGAAAGCAACGCGCCGCCCTCGTCGATGCTGCCCATTCTCGCTGCCACGAGCCCCGACACGCTGCTCCTCTCCAATGACGCGATGCATCCACTCCCGAATCGCGATCTGGATACCGGCCATGTCGTCCAACCTGGTGGCTATCGCCTGACCGATGTCACCTACGCCTTCCTGTTGCACCGGCTCGTTGAACATCCGAACCAGGCGATTCCTCCCGGCATCAAGCGCGACGTCCTCGCCTACTACGCTAACCCGGATGCCCCGATTTCGACCAAGAACGATCCACAGGTTTGGGCGCAGGTACAGACCGATCTCAAGATACTTGCCGGCATGCCCACCAGTACGGAACCGCAACCTTACCCGACTTACGGCGAGGACGCCGCAAACTCCCAATAAGCCCTTCCAGCCACAGATAGAGAACTTCGCGTCGCTTTCCCGTTCAATCCTGCGTCTGCTAGCCTTGCTTTTCATTCAAAGAACGGCAGGTGCTCTCATGGGATTCAAATTCCAGGGTTTTGATTTTCTCCATCTCGATGCGAACTTCAGTGAAGACGAGCTGCTCGTGCGCCGCACCGCGCGCGACTTCGTCGAAGACAATCTCATCCCGATCATTGAGGAGTGCTTTCGCACCGAGCGTTTTCCGCGCGAGCTCATCCCGACCATGGGCGAGCTGGGCTTCTTCGGAGCCAACCTCGAGGGCTACGGTTGCGCCGGAATGTCCAACGTCGAATACGGCCTCGTGATGCAAGAGCTGGAACGCGGCGACTCCGGATTCCGCAGCTTCGTCTCCGTACAGTCCGCGCTCGTGATGTATCCGATTTACACTTTCGGCTCCGACGAACAAAAGAACAACTGGCTCCCTGCCCTCGCAACAGGCAAAAAACTTGGCTGCTTCGGCCTGACAGAGCCCGGCTTCGGGTCAAACCCAGGTGGAATGACGACGACAGCGCGCAAGTCCGGCAACGAGTACATCCTCAACGGCGAAAAGATGTGGATCACCTCCGGCAACATTGCCGACATCGCCATCATCTGGGCCAAAGTCGAAGACGAAGATGATAAGGTCCGTGGCTTCCTGGTCGAGACGGATAGGCCCGGCTTCAAAGCCCATGAAGTACACGGAAAGTGGTCGTTGCGCGCCTCTGTCACAAGCGGTCTTTCTCTTCAGGATGTTCACATACCTGCGGCGAACCTGCTCCCGGGATCGGGCGGATTGAAAAGCCCCCTCATGTGTCTGAATCAGGCGCGTTATGGCATCAGCTGGGGCTCAATCGGGGCGGCGATGGCTTGTTACGACACGGCGCTTCAGTATTCCAAAGCGAGAAAGCAGTTCCACGGGCAGCCCATCGCCAGCCATCAACTCATCCAGGAGAAGCTTGTCTGGATGGCCAGCGAAATCTCAAAAGCGCAACTGCTCTCTCTTCATGTCGGTCGCCTGAAGGATGCCGGCACAGTCGGCCACGAACACATCTCCATGGCCAAGCGCAACAACGTCTGGATGGCTCTCGAAACGGCGCGCGCCGCACGCGACATCCTCGGCGCCAATGGAATCACAGAAGACTATCCCATCATGCGCCATATGATGAACCTGGAATCGGTCAAGACCTACGAGGGAACGCATGATATTCATGCGTTGATTCTCGGCCAGCACCTCACCGGAATCGCTGCCTATTGACCGGCTGCGTGGCCACGACCGTTGCCAACACCCTCAAAAACTAATCGGCGCGACGTTGCGTGCTTGAGCACGATCGCGCCGGTTCCTCAGCCCAGTGGACGCTCGCGCGCGCTTTGGCCGCCGCGGAGCTGCCTACATTGAACTTACGCTTGATGATGTGTGGTTGTTGTTTCGCGGGAATGCGCTTCTTCTAGTTGATGTTCGTGGCTTTCGGCGACCGCATCCGATTCGCCGACTGGTTTGGGGCTGGAGACAAATGGCGCAAGAGACTCAAGCAGCTTGTCAAGCATCTCGCCTCGCGTGAGCAGCTTCTCGATCGCAACGCGAACCTCGACGCGATCGTTGCTGGCCTGTTCAAAGGCAACATCGTAGCTGTTAGTGGGCATTTGTTGGAACCTCGGTGCGATAGTACCACGCGGTTCGCTGCACGCAGCGAGCGACTTATCGAAACACTTGTGAAAAATAAGGGCGCCGCACAAGAGTGCACGCTGGTGCGAAATTTATGATTCCGACGGAGATGCGCGGTGATTACCGATTGGGGATGCCTGCGGAAGTCACGCCGCAAAGTAACTCAATCGTTGCGATCCGCAGTAACTCATAGTCACGTGCCGTCACTAACTTCTTGAGGCTCGCGAAGTTCGGTATCTCAACCACGACAGGCTGCACGGCGGATCGATTCGATCCTAGTGCTCAAGCAAGCGGCGCACCGATGGCTCACTCAGCGCTGCCATCAGCGCCGCCACATCGCCGATGCGCATCCCCAACGCTGCGGGCAGCAACTCGCATGATGCAGCAGCCTGTGGCAATGCTTCCTCCTCAATCACCCTGCGCGCAGGACCCAGAACTCGCTCACCAAGCGCCACCCCGAGCGAGCCGAAGACAATCACTTGTGGATTCAGCGCGTCGATCAGCAGGGCAAGACCACGTCCCATCCACTTGCCAGCCTCGGCGGCCACCTGCAAAGCTGCAGGATCGTTCGTGATCATCGCTTCGACAACTTCGCGAATCGGCGTCTCCGCCGTCCATCGCTCGGGATACATCTTCGTCGCGAGCTCGACCAACCCTGCCCCGGAAGCGAAGGACTCCCATGAACCTCTCTTCCCAAAACCAATGGGCCCATCCTCGGCTAGTCTCCAATGACCGATTTCGCCGGCCGTATCGCTCGCTCCGCGCACAATTTGTCCGTTGACGATGAAGCCTCCACCGACTCCTGTCCCGAAGGTGAGAAAGATGAGATGCCGCAAATTGTTCCGCCCCTTGCCCACACCGAAATGAAACTCAGCTAGAGCTCCTGCATTGCCGTCGTGCTCCACGCACACAGGAAGCCCCGGAAATTCCTCCATCAAGCGCTGCCGCAACGGCACGCCATGCCAGCCCGGCAGATGAGGCGGGTCAATCAGGAATCCCTCATCGATCTTGAGCGGACCACCCACCGAGACACTTATCGCTGCGATTTTCCGGCCATCCTTCTCCACGCTTCGAACCACTACGCGCGCCTGTTCGATAATCTCCCGAAAGATCCGGCAGAATGGCTCCGCCGCTCGCGTCGGAATTTCGATGCGCTGCAGGATCTCGCCCGCGATCGTTCCTTCTACGCAGGCTGTCTTCGTGCCCCCGATGTCGAAGCCCAACACCGTTCGCTGGCTGGACCGAGCTCGCTCGCTCAACACGCCTCCCGTGTCCATCTTCGGACGCCTTATCGATCGGGGAATTCTACCATTCGCGGAGAGGCCCGCCGTCGATTGCACCCAAGCTTCATCGCCTCGCAATCGGCCCCTGAGATTGCTTGACCCTGTCCCAGCCCTCAAAGTAGGATGAGCCCACGCCGGCTCTCTCGCCGATCAGATCGAGTGGCGCGCAACCGATTTTCTGACGGCCCGACTCGTTTTGCCAGTAAATTGAGATCGAGGCTTCACCCAGGCTGCAAGCCATGAATGCCCTTGTCCAACGATTCAGTGTCATTACGGGCTTCGCGCTGCTGGCGTTCTTGCTCATTCTCAATGCGGTCGTCACCAGGCAGCACATCGCTGTGGCCGTCGACAACCAAAGCTGGGTGGTGCACACCGCGCACGTGAGGCATCGACTCACTGAGATCGAGTTGCTCGTCACCGACGCAGAGACCGGACAGCACGGGTATCTCTTCACCGGCGATCCCAGCTATCTCGATCCGTACAACTATGCCATTGTCGACCTTAACTCACGCACTGACGATCTCGCGCAGCTCATTGCCGACAACCCTTTGCGATACGCTGCGGAAGCACAACTGCGCCAGCAAGCGAAATGGCCGAGATCGTCATTGAAGACGATGGGCCGGGCATTCATCCCGATCTGCTCGATCGCATCTTCGACCCCTTCTTCGCCACAAAGCAAGATGTGGGCACGGGGCTGGGGCTCTGGGTGACAATGGAGATCGTGAGCCGGCACGGCGGCAGCATTCGCGTCCGGTCCAATCGGCATGGCAGCGGACTTCAGGGTGCAGCCTTCATCATCCACTTGCCCCGCGCCGCCGTCGGCACGAATCGCGTATCGTCTTCTGCACCCAAGTGACATGGCCCTGAGACGCGGTCTTTGAATAGAATCCATCATCGACAAAACCTGGCCACGAGCCGCATATTCATATCTATGCAGAATCCGACTGAACGATCCTGTCTTCAGGCCGCGCTCCTGATCCTTGTATCGGCAGCTGTTCTTTTTGGTCAGATTGCCGCCAATGCGCAGCAACCAGACTCGCCACCCATCGTCCTTCACGCGGCGCGTCTTCTTGACGTCGATACCGGCAAGATCCTGCAGCCCGGCGAAGTGCTCGTTCAAGGGGATCGCATTCGCGCCATCGGGACGAGCGTCGAACATCCCCACGACGCCAAAGTCATGGATCTTGGCGATCGAACCTTGATGCCCGGCCTCATCGACGCACACGTTCACCTCTTTCTTCATCCCGGCGTCGAGGACCTGCAGACCGTTCAAGAATCCGTTCCCTGGCGCGTCATCCTTGCCGAGCAGGCTGCGAAGGCCGACTTGCTCGCCGGATTTACCGCGGAACGCGACATGGGCACCGAGGGCGCCGGCTCTGCCGATACCGCGATTCGCAATGCAATCGACCAGGGCCTCATTCCTGGTCCCCGTCTCCGCATCAGCGGCAACGCCATCGATCTCCTCGGCGGTCATGAAGACGCGAACCACTTCAACCCTGCCCAGCATGTGCTCTCCAACGCCGACTACGCCAATTCCGCCGATCAAATCGTCGAGGTCATGCGCGCGCAACACAAAGAAGGCTCGGACTTCGCGAAAATCTACGAGACCGGCCCGGATCGCATGGTTGATGGCGTTCTGCACACTCCCTACCAGTACACCGCAGCCCAGCTTGCCGTCGCGGTCGAAGAGGCCAGGCGCCTCGGCACCACTGTTGGCGTCCATGCGATGGGAGAGCCCGGCACGCTCTACGCCGCGCAAGCCGGTGTCGCCTCCATCGATCATGCTACCCAGCTGAGCGACGAAACCATGCGCCTGATGCGTGAGAAGGGCATCTTCGCCGTCCCTACTTTCACCATCTTCGACTACTTCGCACACCACCGGGAATCGCAGGATCAGGCCGCTACTGAAGCCAAGATGCTCGACTATAAAATTCGCGAATTCAAAAAGCAGCTTGCCGCTGGGATTCCTTTCGCCGTCGGCTCAGACGTGGGTCCGTTCCCGCATGGCACGCAGGCGCACGAGCTGACACTGATGGTCCAGTACGGCATGACGCCCCTCGCCGCTTTGCAGGCGGACATGCTCCATGGTGCGAAGTTGCTCGGATGGGAAGGCCAGATCGGCGAATTAAAGCCCGGATACTACGCTGACATCGTTGCCGTTCCAGGAAATCCGATCGACGATATCAGCGTCGTCGAGCACGTCAGCTTTGTCATGAAGGGTGGTGTCGTCGTCCGGCAGCCTTAGAATGGACGCCTCTGGTCGCCTTGACCTGAATCGGCGCTTTCTACCGAGAATTCGAATCGAGTAGCCTTTTCACCGTCTTCATGAAACGCTCTGGCTGGTGTGAAGCACGCGAATCCCGAACAGCTTTCCTATAGCCTGCCAGATAGATCGAGTAGAGCAGCACAAGTGCACAGCCGACTCCCCGGATCAGCCCAATGCAGAGTCCGATCAACGCTGCCTTGCCGAATACGAGCGTGGCGCTCGCCTCATTCCAGCGGAATCACACAGCCACGGTAAAGCTCGTTTCGCTGCGCGTCACCGCGTGGTAGAGGGTATCCCGCTCGACAGGCACGCGTCCTGCCTCCGTGATCAGCCGGCAGAGTTCCTTACGAGTCATTCCCTGCGGCGTGGTTGCACCCGCATCATGATAGATCTTCTCTTCAATCACCGTGCCGTCCAGATCGTCTGCTCCAAATCGGAGTGCGATTTGCGCAATCTTCGGCGTCATCATCTGCCAGTAGGCTTTGATATGCGCGAAGTTATCCAGTATCAAGCGACCCACTGCAATCTGCCGAATGTCGGTCAATCCCGTCGTCACCGGCAGATGGTCGAGCGGCGTGTTCTCTGGATGAAATGCCAGCGGGATGAAGGTCTGGAATCCACCCGTCTCATCCTGCAACGCACGTAGCTTCAGGAGATGATCGACGCGGTCTTCATCGTTCTCGATGTGGCCATACAGCATGGTCGCGTTCGAACGGAAACCCATCTTGTGCGCCAGCCGCGCCGTTTCTAGCCACTCGCCCCCGTCGATCTTGTGGTCACAGATGATCGAGCGAACTCGCGCCGAGAAGATCTCCGCACCGCCGCCGGGCATCGAGTCCACACCTGCATCGCGCAGCTTCAGCAGCGTCTCTTCCACGGTCAGCTTGGCGCGCCGCGCAAGAAACGCAATCTCTACCATGGTGAAGGCCTTGATGTGAACCTTCGGAAAACGCCCCTTCAATCCCCGCACCAGGTCGAGAAAATAGTCGAGCGGCAGATCGGGATGCAGCCCGCCCACAATATGAAACTCCGTGACTGCCTCCGAGTAGCCCGATGCCGCAGTCTCCCACGCCTCTTCCAACGCCATCGTGTAACCGGCAGGATCGCCCTTTTTCCGCCCAAAGGCGCACAGCTTGCACGCTGCCACGCACACGTTGGTTGGATTAATGTGGCGATTGACGTTGAAGTAGGTCACATCTCCGTGCATCCGTTCGCGCACATAATTCGCCAGCCAGCCAACCGCCAGGACGTCCCTTGAACTATACAGCGCAAGCCCATCGCTGAAGTCGAGCCGCTCCCCGGCCATAACCTTGGCGGCAATCGGCTCGAGTCGCGGATCGTACGTCCGGAAACCGGCGTTCTGTCGAGGATCGGAGCTCTCACCCTGCATACCTCGATGATACCGAAACTTCCGCTTGCTCGTGAGCCGGAAAGGTCCCTGCGGGTCTGCGCCCCTTCCACCGCACTCTCCCGAACCACAAAATAAGGGGGCGCCTGTTGCGCCCCCTCAGCTTGCTCAGTTGTTCCCGGCTTACGGCTTCGCCGCTGCCTTCTTCTTGGGTGTCGGCGATTGTTCGCTCAGCAGCGTCTTGGAATCGGCCGCATTGAACGGATACAGCTTAACCGACTGCTGACCGGTGTTGTTCAGAGTGATATCCACACGGCGGTTCTGCGCCAGGTAGATCACCAGCAGCCTGCGGTCCATCTTCTTCTTGTCCGCATCGCTTAGCTCAGGATTCTCGTCGACAAGGGTCTTCACCTCATCCTTCGAGAGCTGCTGTTCTTTGCCGACCGCCTGCGTGTCAATGGCAGACGCCGGCACGCCTTGATCCACCAGATACTGCTTGACACGGTTCACGCGGCGCTCTGTCAACGCCTGGTTGTACTCGGCAGATCCGCGTACGTCCGCATGGCCCGTCAGCGTGATCCGGCCGTCTGCCTTAATCGCCAGGTAGCTCTTGAAGTCCGTTGCCAGAGTGTTCAGAGTCTGCTGCTGGCTATCGACCAGTCCGCCCTCAGGATGCTTCTCGCGCGGTTGTGCCGTCGGGAAGAAGACACTGTGCAGCGCCAGTCGAGCCTCAAGCCGGATCTGCTCTGGAGACGGTCCCGGCGGTGGCGGCGGCGGTGCGATCGTGAGCAATGCATTCGCCGTTGCCGAGTGGCCCTTGTCGTCGGACACATTGCAGGTCACCGTCGTCGTACCGGACGGCGCCCCAGCCGAGCTAAAGGTCGCGGTCGAACCCGATCCGGTGATCGTGCCAGCCGTCGCCGTGTAGTTGTAGGTCAGCGGCCGGTTCTGCGGGCTTACTGCGGTCGCCGTGATCGTTGCGCTGTCACCAGGATTGATGGTCGTCGGGCTAGCCGAGCAGCCGATCGTCGGCGGCTCGAAATCCTTCACCGTAAATGTGGTGGAGGCATCGGCAACCTGCCACGGCTTCAGACCTTCCTTGCCCGGCTTGCCTTCCTTCACACCGCACTTCACGGTGTAGGTCCCCGGAGCGAGTGAACCCGTTGCGACCGTCGCGCTGGTCCCGCTTCCGGTCACGCCGTCGCCGCTCCACGTGTAGATTGCATTCTCTTTCGGATTCAGCCCGCTCGCCGTCGCCGTCACTGTCACCGGATCACCCGGGAACACGGTCGTCGGGCTAGCCGAGCAAGCGATGGTCGGCGGAGCCGGCGGAGCGATCGAGCCAACATGGAACACCAAGCCGCCGCTCAAACGAGCTGCATTGATGTTCGCGCGGCCGCCGTAGATGCCCGGCCCGAAGTCGGCATGCATGTACTCGTAGTCCGCCTGGAAAACGCGGATTGCCAGGCGGTGGTTGAGAAACGGTGTCTCATAGTCGATACCGCCGCCGGCCGTAAGATCCGGCCCAAACTTCGCGGGGTTCTTATCGGGACCACTGATCGACGCTCCGCCCACCAGACCATGGACAAAGGGCGTAATGTCGTCCATTGGAAAGCGGAAGATGATGCCCCCGGAGATCGTCTGGAACCCATCGTCATTCCCTTTGCTTCCATTGTTGCTTCCGTTCGGGTTCGCTGCGCCCCACTCGTGAAGCCCGTACTCAACCTGACCACCAACCCATTTGTTGAAGTAGTAGGCGCCGCTGAAGAGTCCGCCCACATTCACGGCGTTGTAGTTGAATGGAAGCGTGGTGACCCCATCGGGCTGAAGAACGTCGACCGTCCCATGGGGGGCCAGATAACTGTACCCGGCAAAGATATCCCAGCGGGACGCGTAGTCCGATGGACTCGTCTTAGGCGCCGGGCTTGCGGAATCCTGCGCGGCCATTGCAACTGGCGCGAGCGCGAGACTCGCAAACGTGAAGGCCCGGAAAGCGGACTTCAACCTTTGGAAGTACATACTGTTTCTCCTCCGCAAATCAAACTGGTCTTTCTCTGTTTGGAAACGGCACATTGCGCCGAATTCACTGGTCCAATTGGCTCGTTAAAGGGTTGGGAGCGATTCAAAACGACACTATTCACCCTACCATAGCGATGTGCGTTGAACAGCCTTTTTTTGTTGAAGTTGCCGCCACCACTCGCACACTCCCGCAACTCGGGCCCGGCAAGCGCGTTTCGAGCACAACTATCTCAGGATCAGTAGCTTCGCAAGACTCGGCTTCATCCCGCGTTCAGGGTCCTCAGCAAACTGCGCGGCTCTCGCTGAATCTTCTCTTGCAGAAGCGTAATTGCGTACAAGAGTTGCTCGGGACGCGGTGGACATCCGGGTACATAGACGTCGACAGGAATCACCTGGTTCACTCCCTGAACGATCGCGTAGTTATTGAACACACCGCCCGAGGTCGCACAGGCCCCCATCGAAATCACCCACTTCGGCTCCGGCATCTGCTCCCAAAGTCGCCGAATCACCGGCGCCATCTTCTGCGAAACGCGGCCCGCAATGATCATCAGATCCGCCTGGCGCGGCGACGGCCGGAACACCTCAGCCCCAAATCGCGCGATATCGAACCGCGACGCACCCATCGACATCATCTCGATGGCGCAACACGCAAGACCAAATGTCACCGGCCAAACCGAGCTCTTGCGAACCCAGTTCACAGCAAAATCCAGCGACGTCAGCAGCACGCCCTCTGGCTGTTCAAAGCCGTAGTTGACCTCTTTGAGCTTCGCACGGTTCACGGCACTGCTCTCCAGTGCCCCGAAGACGTAGCGATCCCGCTCCTGCGCAGCCGCCATGCAACCACTATAACTCGATCCCCGCCGCCTGCCTGATCCATACTGCTCACAATGCCCTCTGCAGAAGAAAGATTGCCTGCATGAATTCTTCATGCCCCGAGGGCTGGAGTGCGTTATTCTTCCATGTTTACCCGTCATGCAAGAGAGTACGACGCGCAATCCGGCGCCCGCGCCATCGCCGCTGTTCGGCCGTGGCCGTTGAGGCGTGATCGCTTTGCCCATGGTTCTCTCGGCACGGTGAACGAGTCCTTCAGTTCCGGTATCGTCCGGAACTCGCTCGGAGCGAAGTCACAATGAAGTGTCGTAGCACTCTGCTGTTCACATCTGCCCTGTTCCTTCCAGTTCTCTCGCTCGCCCAGGGATCTCCAGCGCCCTCAACGCAGGTCCAGATCGCCGCCCTCCAGCAATCTGTGCAGAACGCGCAGATGAACGCCGACAACGCGTGGATGCTGGTCTCGTCGGCCCTCGTCTTGCTCATGACCGGGCCCGGCCTCGCCCTCTTTTACGGCGGCCTCGTCCGCCGCAAGAACATCCTGGGCACCATGATGCAGAGCTTCGCCATGATGTGCCTCGTGACCATCCTCTGGGCTGTCCTCGGCTACTCGCTTGCTTTTGGCCACGGCAACGCCTTCATCGGCGGCTTCGAGCACGTCTTTCTACGAGGTGTCGGACTAACACCCAACACCGACTACGCCGCCACTATCCCCGAACAGACCTACATGATCTATCAGCTCATGTTCGCTATCATCACCCCGGCCCTCATCACCGGCGCCTTTGCCGAACGCATGAAGTTCAGCGCCATGGCGCTCTTCCTCTCGCTTTGGTCGCTCCTGGTCTACAGCCCCATGGCTCACATGGTATGGGGCGTCGGTGGTCTGCTCAACGCCAACGGCGGGCACATCCCCAGCCTCGACTTCGCAGGCGGCACCGTCGTCCACATCACCTCCGGCGTCTCTGCTCTCGTCACTGCCCTCTACCTCGGCAAGCGCGCCGGCTATCCCCACACCAAAATGTCGCCACACTCGCTTGTGCTCAGCTTCATCGGAGCCTGCCTGCTGTGGGTGGGTTGGTTTGGATTCAACGCCGGCAGCGCCCTTGGCTCCGGTCCGCTCGCCACCAGCGCCTTCGTCAACACCCACTTCGCGACGGCGACAGCCGCTCTCGGATGGACCATCTTCGAGTGGCAGCACAACGGTAAACCTACCGCCCTCGGCGCCATCTCCGGAGCCGTCGCCGGCCTCGTCGCCATCACACCCGCCTCCGGCTTCGTTCAGCCCTTCGCGGCCCTGCTCATTGGACTCCTCGCCGGTTTCTTCTGCTCCTTCATGGTCTTCAAGGTCAAGTCGCTCTTCTCCTACGACGACTCGCTCGACGCCTTCGGCGTGCATGGAGCCGGCGGAACCCTCGGCGCTTTGCTCACCGGCATCTTCGCCACGCAACTCATCAACCCCGCCTTCGGCAAAGATGCGCCCACCGGCGCCATCGACGGCCATTGGTCCCAGATCCTGAATCAGGCAGCCGGAATCGGCATCTCCTGGAGCATCTCGATCGTCGGTACCTTTGTCCTGCTCTTTGTCGTCGACAAGGTCGTCGGTCTGCGCCTCTCGCCCGAACAGGAACACGAAGGCCTCGACCTCTCGCAGCACGGCGAAGAAGGGTACGACTTCAACACGTAGTTCTGCGCGTTCCGAAAGGAGGCAAGGCGTCGCCTCCACCAATCAACCCATGCGCTCTGCCTAGGTCCGCCGCTCAAAGGGTGGGACAACCGTGCCCTTGCCCCTCGGTCCCTCGTCTCTGTTCAAAAAGATTTGCTCTCGCTCAACCCAGAGACCCAGCCACGACTGATACGCTGTCAAACGAGGCTTTTCTCCAATGCTCAAGATCGAAGCGGTTCTCCAACCCTCCAAGCTCGATGCAGTCAAAGACGCCCTGCTCGAAGCAGGTATCGAAGGAATGACCATTCTCGAAGCCCGCGGCCACGGCCGTCAGAAGGGCCACACCGAGTTCTATCGCGGCCGCGAATACACCGTCGACCTTCTGCCCAAGGTCAAAATCGAGTTGGTCGTCACCGACGACCGCAAAGAAAGCGCCATCCAGGCCATCATGAGCGCCGCCCGTACCGGCCGCATCGGCGACGGCAAGATCTTTGTCTCGAAGATCGACGAAGCCATCCGCATCCGCAACGACGAACGCGGCGAATCCGCCCTCTAGCCCACACATCCGCTTCGCGCATTCATCCGGGTCCTGCCGCTCCGCGCCAGGACCCTAAGCTTTCTCGCCTGATCCCCGCATCACGCGAAGCAGTCGCCTGACGGCCAAATCCTGCAAAGCGCAGCCAACGTCAGTTGCAATTCCACGTGGAACAATTTGCGGCATCGGCAAGTAGGCTCGCGCAACCATGCGGAGCCATTACCTGGACAGCTTGCCCTGAGCGAAGTCGAAGGGGCCAGTCCCTAGCCCATCGGCCCGCCGCGTCCGAGCCACGACCGCAGATACGCAATCTGACCGACGTGATAGGTCTCATGGAAGGCGAGGAAGTCAACGATACCGGAGAGCTTGCCGTCGGCGCTCGGCGGTCCTTGTCCAGCAGGTGTGTCGAGCAGGTCTACCGATGCATCTTCCATCGCCGCGTTGAGCCTGCGACACGATTCATCCCAGGCTTCCATCGCAACCAGGGGACAAGGGCAGTCGGGTCCGTCCTCGCACTTCTTGCCGCGTCCATAGATTGCCATCCACGGAGTTGTCCATGGCGCTTCAAGCCGTGTGAGCAGCATCGTTCGGGCCCACGCAACGTGGCCTACGATCCACAGCATGTGATTCGAATGATCGTTCGGGCGGCGAAGCCACTCGTCGTCAGTCAGTCCATCGACGGTCTGCTTCAGGAAGCTGGAGTTCTGGTTGAAGCTGTGTGCTGCGTGCGCAATCCGGCTATTCATAATGGGCGGATTCTACCGCAGTCCGCGGCGAACCCGCCCGTGAATTTCTAGTTGACGACGTGCGCTTTGCCGTTGGTCAGGCTTTCGTCGATAATCGAGCGGACCTTGCGATCAGCCTCCATCCCCAGCCTTCCCTGCTCGGCCCCAAGACGACCTTGTTCTGCTCCCAGTCTTCCCTGCTGCGCGCCAAGTTTGCCCTGCTGCTCGCCCAACTCGCCTTGCTTCTCGCCGATCTTGCCCTGCAGATCGCCGAGCCTGCCTTGAAGATCGCCAAGTTTGTTTTGCAGATCGCCTAGCTCGTCCTGCGTGATGTTCTGTCCCATCTTGGCCTTGAGCTTGGCCATCGCGGCGTCGATTTCGGCCATCTCCTTCTGCATGTCGGGAGCAGGTACGGTCGCCTCTTCCTGCTGACGCCCGAGCGCCTCCTGCTGCTTGCCCAGTTCCTCCTGCTGCTTGCCCAACTCCTCCTGCTTCTTGCCCAGCTCCTCCATCGGCTTGTGCATCGCTTCGATCTGTGCAAGTATCGCGGGATCGTCGACGTAGTATTGCTTGTCGTCGCGCTCGAACCAGAGGAAGTCGCCGTGCGCCAGCTTGCGGACCTTGTCGATATCGCCGGCGTGCATCTCACCGGAGAAGCTCATATTCTCGCCCCGATCTCCGCGGATGATCGCGTAGGAGTCTCCGTCGATCGAGTAGCGATAGCGGGATCCGTGGCGCGAGCCCCTGGGTGCATCGTCCTGTAGGAGCGCGAGGGCGCGGCCATCGATGACAAGGTGATCGACTGCGGGCATCGGCGGGATCACAATCTTCGGAACGATGACTTTCGGAAACGGCGGAATCTTCGGAACCACTACTGAGATGGGCGGGATCGGAGGTACGACAACCGCTTTGGGCAGCGGTGGCATCACCACAACCTCTGGCTCTTCCTCGTCCGAAGCACCCGCGTCGGCGTTCGGTTGCGCGTCGGCGGCCACGTGCGCAGGCGACGGCTTGGCCTGGGGCGCGGGCGGCGCTGCGCTCTCCGGTTTGGCTGAAGGCGTTGCCTGCACGTCCTGCGCCGCCTGCACGCGAATCAGCGCCGTGGCAGCAAACAGTGCTACAGGCACGAGCAATACGGCAACGATCGCGCGACGGCGTCCGCCGGCAAAGGCCTGGCGGAACGAGTTGTCATTGAGAAGCCGCTCAATGCGGCGCGAGAGACTTCCACTGCGAGCCATAGCGACTCCAAGTACGGTTGGGCGCGGCGCGGCCGCGAATTCAAGAAGGACCTGGGCGTACGAAGTCGTGCTCGCGGCCTGCTCCAGGCCGGCGCGATCGCTGATGGTTTCGGCCAGGTCCGAAAGCACGCGTTTGAGCCACCATCCCAATGGGCTGAACCAAACGAGGGCTGCATACAGCCCAGCAAGGAGTTGCAGATAGAAGTCTCCCTGACGGATGTGCGAACGCTCGTGTGCCAGAACGATGCGCAGCTTCTCTGCATCCCACTCGACGTAGTCCGCAGGAAGCACAACCGCAGACCCGATGGTGACAGGAGAGGAGACGGTGCGACTGACGCGCAGGGATATTCCGCCGAACTGCGTGCGCGCGTCCGCGGGAATTGGCTCAGCCGCGAAGAGCAGATGCAGCGCTGTGGCGAGTCCGTAGAAGAGACGAAGGAGTAGGGCAGCGGCAACGCCAAGATACAGAAGTGCCGCAATCGATCTGAGCGAGACGGATACGGGCGTTAGCGCAGGCTGTGTGGGCGCGGTCTGATCCTGCGTGCGCGCTACTGTGTTTGTGAGAACGGCCGAAGTAACGTTGAGCGACGGCGCAATCTCCGGAGCCGGCGCCGGCTTAGACAAGTAGCGCGATGGCGCGGCGGGGCGACTCGCGATTGCGGAGGCTACTGGAGGCAGTTCGGCTAGTCGCCGCACGGTTGTGGGCTGCGCGATCGGTTCGACCTGCACCGGCTGCACGACTCGGCGTAGCGGCAGTGTGACCGAGGCCGTTGCCGGCATGAAACGCGCCAACCACGGCGCCAGAAGTGGCATGAATAGCGCGGATGCCAGAACCAGTCCCCAGGCTGCCTTCAGCGCGAGCACGTTGCGCACGCGGCAGACGCGGAGTCCGGCTCCAACAACAACCGCAAGAGCCAGGGAGCGGAGAGCTGCTTCGAGTACGGCCAGCATCATGACTTTGACTCCTTCTTCGTGGAGGCAGCAGACTTTTGCGCAGCGGCAATGCGTTCGGCCAGCCGCTGCAGCTCGGCGCGATCGAGCACTTTGGAATCGACCATGCCGACCAGGAGTGCTTCGACCGAGCCCTCGCAGAACCAGTCGACGATACGCTTGACGGCACGGCCT
Source organism: uncultured Occallatibacter sp. (assembly GCA_964585715.1). Lineage (GTDB taxonomy): Bacteria > Acidobacteriota > Terriglobia > Terriglobales > Acidobacteriaceae > Telmatobacter. The sequence continues at coordinate 60,663 of CAZPEZ010000006.1, read as the reverse complement.
GCGACGCGCTGGCGCGACTCGGCAGGCGCGTAGATGAAGGTGCGGTCCTCAACCGAGTGGGTGAGATAACCCTTCTCTTCGAGTCGACGCAGAACGGTGCGCACAGTCGAGTCTTTCAGGGGACGATCGAGTTCTTCACGAACCTGCTCGGCCGTGACTTTGCCAAGGTGCCAGACGATCGAGAGGATGCCGCGTTCGAGTTCGCCGAGTTCGGCCGGATCGTGGGGCGATGGAGTACTGCCTGTCATAGTGTTACCGACTGTAACACAGTGTCTGGGTCGTCGAGCAAGAGGATTGAGAGAATAGTGACGAATGGCAGCCGAACCCGAGAGGCGCTACCGCCAGAACTGCAGGACAAAACACAAACGCCGAGGCCTTGGAGCCCCGGCTCTGTGGATCGGATGCGCAAAACTAGGCGCGGCTCAAGTAGGCCCCTTCGCTGGTGTCTACCTTGATCTTTTCACCCTCGTTGATGAAGGGTGGAACCTGGACCACGAGGCCAGTCTCCGTCTTGGCGGGCTTGGTGACCGAAGAAGCCGTGGCGGACTTGAGACCCGGTTCCGTCTCGATCACGGTCAGCTCGACAAAGGTCGGCAACTCGATGCCCACAGGTTGCCCATCGTGGTAGCTGACCCTGATCTGGAGATTCGGTGTGAGGTACTCGACCGCATCGCCTAGCGTTGTCCCTTTCAGGACGGTCTGCTCGTAGTCCACCGGATTCATGAAGTAGTAATCGTCACCGTCGCTATAGAGGAAATCCATCGCCACTTCGTCTACAACCACCTTCTCGATGGCATCCGCGGAGCGGAAACGGTGCTCAAACATGGCGCCTGACTTGAGGTTGCGGAGCTTGGCCTGGATGAAGGCGCGCAAATTGCCCGGGGTACGGTGCTCGACCTTGAAGACGAGGTGAAGATTGTCGTTGTGCTTGATAATCATGCCCGGACGAAGTTGGGTGGCGGGAATCGCCATACGAAGAGAACTCCTTGCTGTGCTTGCGCTTCTTTACGCAAATTTAGGCTGTGCCAAGTCTCATTGTAACTGAGCAACGATACTAAGAAGAGCTCAGACAAAGTTGCAGGGCTGAGCCGCGCCGGATATGGTTTGATTAAGATCATGAAAGATGGGCAAGGCAAAGGGATAAGAGACGCGATACCGGTGACCGGTCTCTTGCTTCTGTGCTTTCTCTGGTCGCTTGGGTCGCTGCGATCCGATCTGCTGCCATCGCAGTTCGCTGCAGGACTGCCGCCACTGGAACGGGAAGCGCTGCATCTAGGGGCCCTTGCCGTGGTGGGATGGCTTCTTGCAGGAGTCTTTCATTCGCCCTGGCCAAGCGGCAGGCAAGTCTGGGATTCGATGCTCCTCGGTCTCGGAATGTTCGTTGTGCCGGCTCTTCTGGGCGAAGCAGCAAAAAATGAAATTCCGGATTTGACCCGTGTGGCTCTCTATTCGCTGGCGCCGGTTTTCGCAGTAGCCTTTGAGCCCTATCTTGGACGGCTCACGGAATCGCAAAGCAAAGGCGGTCTGCTGGCGGCCCTGGGTTGCGTGATTGGTACGCTGGGTGTCTTCCCTCTCATGATCCCGCGGACCTGGGAAGGAGCCGGCGGCTTCTTTGCGATCATTCTGGCAGTAGCCAGTGTTGCTGCGACCAACTGCTGGGCAGTGCGGTTCATCTCGGAGCTGCCTGCCAAGTCGGGAGCTCCAGCGGCATCGATTGCCGGGCTCACTGCAGCGGTGATTCTGGCGGGTGCGAGTCTCATTGGGGAACGGCCGGTTTGGAGCCACGAGATGGTTGGTCCGGAGATTGCATGGACCACTTCTGTCGAGCTGCCCGCTCTCCTTCTGCTCTTCTGGCTGATGCGACGCATGTCCGCAGTCCGGATGACGACGCGGTTTGTGGTCACGCCTCTCATCGTCAATGTGGTGGGACTCATCGCACTGCGGCCATCGATGCGTATTCGGGCCGGACTCGGGATCGCATTGATTGCGATCAGCGCAGGATGGCTTTTGGCTTCGCATGAAGAGGAAAGCCCCGCGGACGCACTCCCTTTGAACTTGAATCAAAGTTGAGAGCCTTGAGCGCAGAATCCTTCCTGCTCAAACGTTTTACTGAGGACGAAGAGGCTGGCCAGTACAAAGGCAGATCGGCTAGTATTGCTGCGAGTTTCAGTCTCTCCTCAGGAGTGTTTACCGATGCACTCGTTCCGTTCGCAATTCAATGCGCTAGGTGCCGGCGCCTTACTCGCAGCCCTCGCTGCCGCTGCAACCTGCGGCCATGCGCAGAGTGGATCTTCCGTTCCCAAGGACGCGCCGTACAAGAACGCAGGCCTGCCTGTCGACAAGCGAGTCGCCGACCTGCTGAAGCGTATGACCATCGAAGAGAAAGCCGCCATGCTCTCGGGATCGGGGTGGATGGAGTCAGCTCCCATCGCGCGGCTGGGCATTCCGGCAATCAAGATGGCGGACGGGCCAATGGGTGTGCGTTCGTGGGCGGGCAGTTCGGCAATTACAAGCGCGGCGAATGCGGCGGTGAAAGTGGAGACGACGGCGTTTCCATCAGGCGTGGCGATGGCTGCAACGTGGAATACGGATCTTGTGAACCGCGAAGGCCGGGCGATCGCGCAAGAGGCAAAAGCGCTTGGCCGCGACATGATTCTCGGGCCGACGGTGAATATCAATCGCCAGCCTCTATGGGGGCGGAACTTCGAAGGCTACGGTGAAGATCCGTATCTTTCCGGCCAGTTGGGAGTGGCTTACGTCAAGGGTGTCCAGAGTGAGGGTGTGATTCCATCGTTGAAGCATTTCGCCGTCAATAACGAAGAGTATGAGCGGCATCGCGTCAACGTGACGATCGACGAGCGCACGCTGCATGAGATCTATCTGCCCGCCTTCAAAGTAGCCGTAGGCGCGGGCGTGTGGAACGTGATGTCGGCCTACAACAAAGTGAACGGCATGCACTGTGGTGAAAGCGATTATCTGCTCGACCAGGTGCTGAAGAAGGAGTTCGGCTTCAAAGGATTCGTCGTGTCGGACTGGGGCAGCACGTATTCGACCGCGCCAACAGTCAATGCCGGGATGGACATGGAGATGCCGGGCGGCCCGCCAATGGAAAAGTGGATCACCAGCCCTCGTACGGTGGAGGCCGGCAACGGCGATGGATGGCTGGTTCCGGAAAGAGTGCTTGCCGAAGTGAAGGCGGGACATATCAGCGAAGCAACGATCGATGACAATGTCAGCCGCATTCTGCGCGTGATCTTCCTGAGCGGCATCTTCGACCATCCACACGCCGGTGGCGGCGAGGTGGATACGCCGGAAGAGCGCGCCGTCGCACTGCAGGGCGAAACCGAGGGGATCGTGCTGCTGAAGAACGAAAGCAATCTGCTGCCCGTGGATCCAACAAAGATTCATTCAATCGCCGTGATCGGGCCAAATGCTGCGACAGCGCGTACCGGCGGCGGTGGAAGTTCGCTGGTGCGTCCGAAGTATGCCATTGCACCGTTGGATGGGATCAAGGAACGCGCGGCCAAGAATGGGATCGCGGTGAACTACGCCTTGGGAGTGGGGATGGAGGGCGAGGATGCCTCGCAGGACACGACGGAGGCGAGAGCCAATGCGCTAAAAGATGCAGCCGATGCAGCGGCGAAAGCCGATGTAGCGATAATCGTGGTCGGCCGGTACAACAAGCTCGAGTCCGAAGGCTTCGACGTCAAGACGATGGATCTCCCTGCGGGACAAGACGAGCTGATCGCCGCCGTCGAGAAGGCGAATCCACACACCGTCGTGGTGTTGAATACAGGCGACCCCGTCACCATGAACAAGTGGATCGACAAAACGCCGGCTCTCTTGGATATGTGGTACGGCGGGCAGGAAGGCGGACATGCCCTGGCCGCGATCTTATTCGGCGATGCGAATCCGTCGGGCAAACTGCCGGTCACGCTGCCAAAGAGATATGAGGACAATCCGGCCTTCACCAACTATCCGGGCAAGAATCTCGAAGTGAACTACGCCGAGGGGATTTACGTCGGCTATCGTTACTACGACACCGAGAATGTGGAGCCACAGTTCCCATTCGGGTTTGGGCTGAGCTATACGAAGTTCGAGTACAGCGATTTGAAGCTGCGCCAGACCGAAAACTTCGGAAGGAATTTTGCCTTTCATTTTGCGATGAACGTCCGCAACTACGGCTCGCGCGCAGGCACGGAAGTCATCCAGCTCTATGTCCACGATGGCCATTCAAAGATCGATCGGCCAACCCACGAGCTCAAAGGATTCAAGCGTGTGGAACTGCAGCCAGGCGAGACAAAAGCAGTGGAATTCACGCTGAATCGCTCGGCATTGTCCTATTGGGACCCGAAGTCAAAAGAGTGGCAGATCGACCCAGGGACTTTCGAAGTACAGATAGGCGCATCGTCCAGAGATATTCGTCTGAGCGCACCGCTCCGCTTCGGACTATAACCGGGACTGGGAGCTGATGCGCGCTACCTCGGCGGCTGGTAGGGCTCGACGCTCAGCATGTTGGAGAGGATACCGCGTTCATCGGGACTGAAGGCGTTCTGGTAACGCGCCGAGTTGAGGACCGTCGAGCGCTGGTCCGGTGGAACGTTGCGCAGATCCTGAAAGGCGTTCTTCATCGTGGACTGCCGATCGGCGGGCAGGGTCGTCCAGCGGCGCGCCGAATCCTGCACCTGCGCACGCTGTTGCGGAGACAGGCGTTCGAGATTCTCCGCACGGGCAAGACGGCGCTCGCGCTGTGCCTCGGGCAATTGGTTCACCTGACTAAGCTGGCGCGTCAGGCGCTGCTGGTCGGCCTGCGGAAGCCGGTTGAAGCTCGGATCGTTGCGCAGCATGCGCTCCTGATCCTGTGTGGGAACGCCGCGGTGCGCGTTAAGCCACGCTCCCAGGTGACCCGGTGGTGCGTAGGAACCGCCTACTCCCGGGTAGCCAGGTCGTGCGTAGCCCTGGCCTTGGTAGGTTTGGCCAGGCATCGCGGGATGCACGGCGGTCTGTGGCGTGAAGTTGCGATATTGCTGCGATTGCGGAACCGCGTTGCCGTAGGCGCGCGGGCGGCTTTGCGGTTGAACTCTCGGCTGGTTCCGATTTGCCTGCGCCCGGAAACCTCCAGCGCGCGAGCCAAGGGCGGGACGAGCCTGACCGGGATGCTGGCCAAACACCGGGAACACAGGCATGCAAAGAAGCGCTGCAACAGCTACGACTGACGCTGTCTTGCGCAGCTTCACTTCAATGCCAGCTTTCAATGCCCCCTTCATGGATTTGCCCCCGGATCGAGCCCTATCGATCTCCCGCGTGATTCTGCCTCAGTTCTGGTTGTTGTTATCCGCGCTCGAAAGCGTTTCAAGCTGGTCGAGCAGTTGTGCGTTATTATCCAGCACCTGCAAGTCGTGTACGACAGCTGCCTGAGGCGGAGCCGCCTGGGTCTGATCCCAGTTGGTCATCCCCAGATAGGTTCCACCGCCCAGCAGCAAAACCACCGTCAAGGCCATGGCTGCGATCGGACGTGCATGAAGATGCGGTCCATACACCAGGCGTGCGCGCAGCCGCTCGAACCAGCCGGCCGGCGCCGCCTGGCGCTCCTCGTCGAGGCGCGCCTGCAGGCGAGTCAGGAAGTACGGGTTGGGCTCAGGCGCTTCCCATGTGTCAAGCAGCGCCATGGTGGCGCGGAGTTCGTCCAGCTCTTTCGCGCAGGGCTCACACTCCGCAACATGAGTCGTCACCTTGGCAGGCGCAGCTTCAGGGGCGAGCAGCACATCGGCCAGCTTCGTCTCCATCGCATCGCACTTTTTCTTCGTTTCCATCGCTACCACCCCACTCCCTGCCGGTCTCGCTCGATCTTTGGTCCGGCTTCGATTCCCTCAAACAAAATCCTTCAGCTTGTCTCGCAACGTCTGATAGGCACGAAACAGCAGCGATTTCGTCGCCGACTCACTCAGTTTCAGCACCTCACCGATCTGCTTGTAGTCCATCCCCTGATACTTATGCATCAGCACCGCCATCCGCTGCCGCTCCGGGAGCGCCATTACATGCTGCCGGATGGCTGCCATGCGCTCGTCCCGCAACAGGTTCTGCTCAACATTCGGATCGTCGTCCGCAACATCTGGAGTCGAGCCGGTCTCTTCATCCGGCTGGTCGAGATAGACAGTCTGCGCCGACCGTTCGTGGCGCGTATCGCGCGCGTGGTTCACCGCCAGGTTGGTCGCAATCCGGTAAAGCCAGGTAGTGAACTTAGCTTCGGCCCGGTAGCTCTCCCGCGAGCGGTAAACGCGCAGGAACACCTCCTGCGCCAGTTCCTCGGCAACCGCCTGGTTGTGCACCATCCGGAAAAGAAAGTGAACCATGGCCCGGTAGTGTTTTTCCACCAGGTAGTTGAACCCTGCCTCGTCGCCGGCTGCCACACGCAGCATGATGGCGGCATCGCTCCCCTCATCGGCTCCGTAGTTCGTCACGACAGGGTTCGTCCGCAGGCCGGATCGGTTCGCCGAGCCAGCTCCCAGTGCCGGTTTGTCCAGGACCAGGGTTGCCATATCTTCACGAACCCCATCGGTCCCGGAAGGTTGCGCCGAAGCATCGGTTTCCTGAGCAGAATTAGTACTTTCGGGGGATTCTTCGGGGTCGGCGCGGTGAGCGAAGTCACGGGAACGGCCCCCACGCTGCCAGGCTGCCGAGACCCGCTCCTGAAAAGCCCATGCGCTGCCTCCGGAAGGCATTTCGCCCGGGCCGGCAAACGCCATTCTCAGGCCCGCTGAACCGGGCAAAGGGCCGGTGGGTTCCATGCCCTTCCCGAGGGCTCTTTGCAGTGCACGAAACAGTCTGGACTTGCAGGACATTCTGGGCAAATTCGAGCGTCTCGGACAGCGGCCATCGGCGCGGCCACGTTGGTCCTCAAGCTTCGCTGGTGTTACTCTACCTTACGAGGCTGTTCCAGTCTCAACCGGGCGATTAGCTCAGTTGGTTAGAGCGCTTCCTTCACACGGAAGAGGTCTGGGGTTCGAGTCCCTAATCGCCCACCATTCAAGCCCCAAAATCATTCTCCTTCACCTCGTCAGGCTCAGGATTTCGCCCTGCGCCGGACGCTCCAAGTCACGGGAATGTGCGTTCCAAACAGATTCTCGGGTGCCCCATAGCCTGCCCTGAGCTACGTCGAAGGGTCTCCTGGTTTTGGAAACGTGGGAGACCACAACCGCCTCGTGCGGATCGGGCCGCTGGAACCTCGCTTGCCTCTCTGTGTCAAGTGCATAATCATCCAGTTAAACCAATTAAAAAGAAGAATTTACGAAAAAAGCGGGGAGGAGGCGGGTACCACCCCACCCCCGGTCGGTGGGTACCCCCTCCTCCAGTAGGGCCATGTCCTCCTCGAAGTATCCCTTTCACCGGCATTCGCATCTTAGGCAATCAAGACTGTATTCCGCACGTGATCGAGGGCGTGGCAGCGCACGACTTGGTCAGATCTGACCCTCTTTGCCTCACCACTTCGGAGCCGCCGTGCAGCGCAGATCTGTGACGAGGGAATAAGGCTCGACACCACCTACTTCGAAAAGGCGCGGCTCTGGATCACCGCTGAGGCCGACAAGCGAGCCGTCGGCTCGACCCTGATGAGTGGAACAAGATCGCCAGGCGCGCCGACGAAGCAAAGGGCGGCCACGAAGAGGCTCTGCGCGAGTACATGGAGCACGTGGTTCTTTGTCCGGTCTGCCATGCGCATGTCTCGGCGCCCGAGCACTTGATGCAATCGGCGCGTTGAGGCCAGGGTCTCCGGCCTGCTACTTTTCATTCCCCCAAAGATACAGTTGGAATTCGCGGATATGGGCCTGTCCCACGCTGGAAACAATATTCAACCGTACGCGGCTGGCGGTGACCGGAGCAAAAGCGTCGATCTTCTTGTGCCCAATCGCCTGCGCTCCTGCGATGCGGGTCCACTTTCCGGATTTCTGATCCCAGACTTCAATTGCGTACTTCTGGACTTTCTGGCCATCGTTCAGCCACTCCATCGTAAGCGCGTGATCGAAGGTGATGGGCTGATCGAAATCGACTTCGAGCTCTGCATGATGAGAACCTGCCGGCGCCGACCAGAAGGAGTCAGGATTCCCGTCAAAAGCGGCAGCACTTTCAGGATCAGTGGGCCGGTGCTTGAGCGTCAGGTTGTTCTCTTCCCGGCGGCTCAGCGCGGCGCCAAATTCCTCCAGTCGCTTGACGTCAGAATCGGGCAGCAGGCCGCGATTATCGGGCGCAACGCCGAGCATGAGCTGCGCTCCACGGCCGGCGGTCGCATCGTACGTTGCCAGCAGCTCATCAACGGACTTCAGCGAAGCTTCGTCGTTGGGATGCCAGAACCAGTGCAGCTTGCGCAACGGCGTGTCGGCTTCGACGGGACGCCAGCGCAGATACCCGTGGCGATCGATGACGTTCCAGTTTTCGTAGTCGACCACGCCGGCTTCGTTTCCAACCCAGCGGGCATCGCCGTACTCGAAGAGGCCGGTATCAGCGAAGACGACGGTGTTGGGCTGGTAGGTGCGAAGCGTCTCGATAACCTTGGGAAAGTTGTAGACGTGGCCTGCCGATCCTGCTCCGTCGAGCCAGAACTCGACCAGGTCGCCGTAGCGCGAAGCGAGTTCTTCGAGCTCAGCGTTGTAGTAGGCATCGTACGCAGCCGAGTCTTTGTATTTCGGTTCATGCCGATCCCAGGGCGAGAGGTAGACGCCGAAAGCCAGGCCAAACTTGCGCGCCGCGCGGGCGACATCGCCGACAACGTCGCCCTTGCCGTCTCTCCACGGGCTGCTGCGAATGCCGTAGTCGGTCTGCTGCGTGGGCCAGAGACAGAAGCCGTCGTGGTGCTTGGCGACCAGAACGACATACTTCGCGCCCGAGGCGCGGATCGCACGCATCCACTGATCCGAGTCGAACTGCGTGGGATTGAAGACGGCGGGACTGGCCGTCCCATCGCCCCATTCGCGGTCGAGAAAGGTGTTGGTCGAGAAGTGGAGGATGACGCCGAATTCGAGATCCTGCCAGGCGATCTGATAGGCCGCGGGCTTGACGGGGTCTGCGGACTGGCCAATGACAGCCTGGGACATTGCAACGATTGCGAACGCAAGGAAAAGCAGAGGACGCTGCACAGGTTTCTCTCCGCGAACGAGTGTATTCCAGGACGCCGGTTCCCGCCGCCTATGCGGACAGATGCTCAACGAGACGGTTCATTGCATCTTCTTGGTGCTCCATCGACTCGACGAGTTTGAACTGCGTTCGGCAGCGATCGAGATTCTGCCCTTCCCGATGAATCTTGAAGTACGTGTCGCCAGAAAGGTAGTCGGTAAGGAAACGGATTCCGATTTCGAAGGTGATCAGTTTGCCCGAGAAGGCAAGGAGCTCTTTTTCGGCCTTGGTCAAGAAGTCGCCCGCACTGTCGAGATAGCCGCGCACGAGTGCCTCGAAGAGAGGAAATTCCATCGACACTTTGGAGAGATCGCGCTCGTCTTCTTTGGCCGAACTGGTGGTCGTACGCACCATGTCGCCGAAGTCATACGCAGCAAGTCCAGGCATAACGGTGTCGAGATCGATGACGCAGATGCCCTCTCCGGTCGCATCGTCCAGCAGCACATTGTTGAACTTCGTATCGTTGTGCGTGACGCGTTCCGGCAGGTTGGCTTTGATCAAGACGCCGACCATCGGCTGGCGCGATAGTGCGAATTCAATCTCCGGCCTTGCCAACGCTGCGCGATTGAGACTGTCAGCCGCAATCGCTGTTTGAAGAGCGGCAAAGCGCTTGGGCGTGTGGTGAAAATCGCGGATTGTTTCATGCAGGCGCGGCGCAGGCAGACTGGCAAGCATGTGTTGAAAGCTCCCAAACGCTCGAGCTGCCTGGAAGGCTTGCTCAGGCGACTGGACCGCGTCGTAGGTCGTCGCCCCTTCGATGAAGCTGTAGGCGCGCCAAAAATCTCCATCTTCATCCTCAAACCAGGTGCGGCCGTCCCGCGCGGGGATGAGGGCAAGCACGCGACGATCGCAGTCGGACTGGCCGTTCAATTGATGGGCAAGGTGCGCCGTGACGCGCTGGATATTCTCCATCACCGCGATGGGGTCCTTAAAGATATGGTGGTTCATGCGCTGCACGATGTGGCGCACGCGCCCGCCGTTGTAATGAAAGACGGCACAATAGGAATCGTTGATGTGGCCGCTGCCGTAGGGCGCCGCGCCGACAAACTCGCCATCGACTGCGAAATGGCGCATGACGGCGCGAATCCTGTCCTCAAGCCCAGAGTCCGTTTGGATAGTAGCCTCCCTCTACAAGACGGCGGATATTCGCGACTGCATGAGGCCGGTCTTCGCGATACGTCACGCCAAACCAGGACCCACTCCCGGGCAGGACTTTTACGCGTGCTTCCCCATTTGCGATGAGTTCGTTGATTGTGCTTGGAATATAACACTCCGCCTTTGGATCGCCGGCGTGTTCATAAAGGAACTCCTGAAACTTGTCAATCAGTTGCGAGAAAACCTGAGGCGTAAAGCCCCACATGTTCATCGACACCGCTTCGTTTCCGCTGAGCTTTGTCTCGTGTCCCGCCTCGTCGGTATTCACGGCGTGGCCACCGACACGTTCGATTCCCTTGAGCTCGACAATCTGGCTCAAGTAACCACTCGCATCCACCGTACAGATGCCACGGGCGACAGAGCCAAAATCGGACAAGGTGTCGCGGAGGAGGAAAGAGACCATGGCGTAGTCGGACGATCCCGACTGAAAATGCCGCGCCAACGCCCGGAAACTCTCCTGTCCGTAAAAATCATCGGCATTGATCACGGCGAACGGTTCATGAATCGCGGAGGACGCCATCAGGATTGCGTGTGTCGTACCCCATGGCTTGGTACGCTGCGATGTCTCCAAGAGAGGAGGCACCAACTTGCCTACTTCCTGAAAAGCGTACTCCACTTTGATGCGCTTGTCGTAACGGGTACCTATGGTCTCCCTGAACTGATGCTCGATGTCTTTGCGGATGACAAAGACGACCTTCGTAAAGCCGGCACGGCCGGCGTCGAAGATCGAATAATCCATGATCGTTTCGCCTTCCGGGCCAACCGGATCGATTTGTTTCATCCCACCATAGCGGCTGCCCATACCGGCCGCCAAAACGAGGAGTGTCGGTCCAGTCATGTGTCCCTCCTTTCCCAACTTCGTCAATGCGCGGAATCCTAGGGCAGGATGTCAAGCGTCAGCACTTCGAGCGGGGCAAGATAGACGTGTTTGCCTCTTTCGTCGCAAGCACAGCCGCTGGGCGTCCTGTGTCGTCCTTCCACGGGCAGTTGGCATGATACACCTGCTCAGCAGCGGATGGCAGCGTGCTCTGGCGAGCTGTAACAATGCTGTGGTATAAGCCAAAAAGTCCTTGCAAGGCACTTGTCGCACGAGGGAAATCGGAACGATGAAAAGAAAAGCATTTTCGCTGCTGTTGTCGCTCGCAACCTTCGCCGCCGCCGCTTCCGCCCCAACCCAGTCTGCGGGGCAAGCCCAGACCCAGATTTCCGAAGTGCCACCGGTCACCATGGGCCTTTGGCAAACCGAAACTAACTCGACGGTGACGGGAGTCGAGAACACACCGATGGCAGGAATGGCGGCGGCCATGGGGCGTGCGCACGTGACGCAATCGTGCCTCACTCCAGAGAAATGGAAGAGCGATATCCAGGGATTCAACGCCCGGCAGCAACATGGCTGCACCCTGTCAAATCTCCATCAGGACTCGCACGAAGTGTCATTCGACGAGGTTTGTACATCGGAGCGAGGCGGGACGAACACCGCGCACGCCGATATCTTGATCGACAGCGCAGAGCATACGCATGGCACCGTGGTCGTTAAGATTACCAACCCGGCGCTTCCCCAGCCGATGACGATGACCGTAACCATGGTCTCGCAATATCAGGGATCAGCTTGCGGCGATGTGAAGCCGGGAGAAGGCCGGATGATCAAGTAGCCGCGCCCAAGTGGGAGACTATGGGATCTCGCCGGTGCGTAAGGTGGCTTCGATTCGCCGATTGTAGTGACCGGTCAGCGCATTCCATCGTACGATGGCAAGCTCCTTGAGCATCTGCATACCGTCACGCAGGTAGCTCATGCGGGTTCGGGCGTCATGTGCCCAGCTCACAGGGACTTCCTGGATCTTGAAGCCGCGCTTAAGGGCGATGAACAAGATCTCAGGATCGAAGCCCCACCGCTCGATCGTCTGAAGCTGGAAGACCGTTTGCGCGGCCGATCGAGTAAACGCCTTGAATCCACATTGCGTATCGGCGAAAGGCAGACGCATCACCATGCGGCAGACTGTGTTGAAGCAGCGGCCGAAGAACTGGCGGTAGAGCGGCTGCCGGTGAGTCTGGCGGCCTGACTCAAGCCAGCGCGATCCAATGGCGATGTCGGCGCCGGCCGCGATTGCCGCAAACAGCCTATCGGCCTCGACGATGGGCGCCGATAAGTCGGAATCGGTAAACATCACGATGTCACCGAGAGCGTGCAAGACGCCGTTGCGAACTGCGTATCCCTTTCCACGATTACCGGAGTTCTCGATCATTCGCAGCTCGGGCGCGTCCGCGGCGATGTTCCGAACGATTTCGGCAGTGTCGTCTGTGGAACCGTCGTTCACCACGATGATCTCTGCGTCCCAGGCGTTGTCACGGATGCAGGCAATCACCGCGTCAAGGGTCGCGGGAATGCGTCCGCTCTCATTGAAAGCCGGAATCACGATGCTGTACTTCGGATGCGACACGATCCCGCGCCCTCCCCCCAATTTCAATACAGATAAGCGTCATCATACCGCAGAAGATGGTGCCTGGATGGGACGGGATGGGACGACTGGAAGATTGAGGGTTTCAGGCCATGTGATTGATCCAAAAGGATCAGGACTTATCGCAACTTGATTTTTCGCCCCTCTGCGAGGACAATCCCGATATGCTATTTGGGGAGGTCTCAAGTACATGACAAAGGCAGACTTGGTAGAAAAGGTCACCCGGCTCGGCGATCTTACACGCCGCGACGGAGAGGTCATTGTAGAGACGGTGTTCGACTCAGTGATCTCCGCCTTGCAGAGCGGGGACAAGATCGAGATTCGCGGCTTTGGTTCCTTCCGGATCCGCCAGCGCAACCCGAGGATCGGTCGCAACCCGAAGACCGGAGAGCGTGTGGAGGTTCCCGCCAAGCGTGTTCCTTACTTCAAGCCCTCGAAGGAATTACGCGACTTGGTGAACCCGGGAGAAGCTGCGACGGCGCATTCAGCCGCCTCCTGAGGCGGATCCTGTAGGAAAGCGCTTGCTCTGGTCTGTCCAGAGTAGGTCACTTTGGCCGGATCCCGATGACGCTCATCATGCGTCCTGTGTGCCCACTGGATGCGCGATGCGAGAAGAACAGATCGCGCTGGCAGCTGGTGCAACCGCCGACAACCTGAATAGCGTCAGGCGATAAGCCCGCATCAAGGAGCTGTCGGCGATTGGCCTCGATCAAATCCAGGTGCAGATTCGGTCCAATCGGCGAATGCCCGGGTGCGCGCTGGGTGAGAAAGAGCATCGGGAACTCGATGCGAACCGAGTCGGTGTCGTAGACCTCGGGAAAGAGATTGCTGGCGTAGATGAATTGAGACTCAAAAGCAGAGAAGACCTCTTCACCGACGGCGTAGCAGCAGGCTCCGATTCCCGGGCCGATCGCCGCAAGGAGATCCTTCGGCCGGCTGTTGAACTCAAGCCGCATCTTGCCAATCCCGGATTCCACGATGCGCTGGACCGTGCCGCGCCAGCCGGCGTGAAAGCCGGCGACCACACGCAGCCTGCGGTCTGCGACCACTACAGGAATGCAATCGGCAGTCTGGATCGCGAGCAACAGTCCCGCTTCCGCAGTCATCAGACCGTCCCCTCGCGCCGGCGCATCGCGATTCGCTGAAGCAATCGCGATCACCTTGGAGTGGCACTGGCGCAGGGTGATCAGAGGTGTATCCGCACTGCCCGTCACAGCTTCGGCCAAGAGGCGCCGGTTTGAGATCACCGCCTGGCGGTCGTCGGCAGCACTAAAGCCCAGATTCAACTCACCCGGAGCACCTTCCACGGTGTATGCGTGACTTTGCCCTTCCTGTCGAGTGCTGAATCCGTGCCATAGCCAGGAGTGTGACTGCCATGAAGGGACCTTCAGGACGCGCACACCATTCGCCGACGCAACCGGCGCTGGCGCTGGAGGCGTGAGTTCGTCGGGCATGGAGCGATCGAGACGAGCAGGCCACCCATGTGTCCGACGTACACTCCGACCGCTGTGGACCAGGCCACCGACGGAGAATATCTCGTCCACTGTTTGGAGGCCTAGCTTAGCGGACTTCTTGCTCGCAGTAGAAACGGTGCGCACAGGTCGATTTTAGCGGGGACATGTCGCCGAAATAAGAGCGAATGGGCCTGCCTTCCGGCAGGCCCGCTCTAGAGGCATTGAAGGGAGGGAAACCAGAGGGGGTCAAGAGAAGGGATCCGTTACCGGACCGTCAATGGGGTAAACCTTCTTAGAAGGGCCATGCTTCGGGGAAGCCTCTACTCGTTACCAGATAAGACGCCATTTTGGGGGGAAAGGTTGCTAAAAGTGATGGCTCTCTCTTCGATTTTTCCACTGGCGATTTCGATCAAGCGCGCTTTGCGACCCTTTTGCTTGCCGATCCGGCTGATTTGGCGCGCGCTTGCTGATTCTTCTCCTGTCGCAGCTTCCACGCGGTCCGTAGAGCGCCGGTAAGCACATCTTCGTTGGCTACCGCGAGGCGAATGTGGGTCGCGCCGTTTCTACCCCAACCGCCTGAGATCGGGACAAAGACCTCGGGCTGTTCGGCGACGAAGGCGGCCTGCTGTTCAGGCGTTAGCAACAGGTTGCCGTAGCCCTGTTTCTCAGCTGCCAGAGTCGCGAAGATGCGACCACCGACACGAAAGTCTGCTTGGCCCATGTGCGAACCCTCTTCGGTGCCTTCGAAGCTCAACGCGATGCGGCGAAAGTCAGATGCGGTCATGAGACTACCGTGCGGCGCAGGGGCGAAATGCCGACCAGTCGATTCCGTGCTGAAACGTCTCATCGGGCTGAATGACAGAGTTGAAGGTAAACGCGAACTGCGCCGGACCGTTCCGGTCGAGATGCGCGATCCGCTGCTTGGCCTCCTCAACTCCAGGGATGTGTCCGGCGGGAACCCACCAGAGCGCGGAATAGGCCCCCTCGAACTTCTCAAACCATGCGTGACGCTGACGCAGCAGCTCGACATGTGCCGTCTTGAACACAAAATGGCGGAGTGATTCGACTGTCTCCCAAACTGACATGTTCAGCAGCGTGCGCTCATCCTCAAATGGACGCAGATAGGTCGCGTTGCCCTCGTTCGTCTGCAGGCGCCAGACAAAACCCGGAGCATCATCCGCCAACGAGTTAATCTCCTCAAGCCGTCCGACGAAGCCGGCCATGATCGGATCGTTCAGCTCTGCCCGGATGCGCCCAATGTTGACTTGGGCGATATGAAACTGGCTCATACAAGTTCCTCCATTTTTGCGGCAGGGCGACCCCTAAGGAGCAGGCTGGGCAGGCTGGTCGTCGAATTCCTCATTTAGCCATCGCGAGAAGGCAGAGAACTCCTCGTCGCGCCCGAGGAAATCGCGCACCATTTCTCTTCCTGGCTTAGACCCACCTTGCTCGAGTACGGTCCTCCGATACTTCGCCCCGGCCTCGCAGCCGAGGAGGTCGGCGGAATCGAACTGCGCGAAGAAGTCGAGCGCAATCACCTTATCGAAGGCATAGGTGTAGTAGTTCGACGAATAACCGGTGAGATGGCCGAAGCTGGCATACATGCGATTACCGTCGAGCCATGTCCAGGGCTGCAGACTCCGGTAGAGCCGCTTCGCGATGTCGTCGAGATCGAGCTTCGCCGGATCCCGATCGTGCAGATCGAGAGAGAGCGTGGTGTAGTAGAGTTGCGCGCGCACCCAGTCCGCCCGGCCGAAGGAGCCCGCCTTTTTCATCTTGCGAATTACTTCGGCAGGCAGCACTTCGCCGGTATGGTAATGCTTCGCGAAGGCCTGCAGCAGCTCTTCGTCGCGGAAGAACTCTTCGAGCATCTGCGAGGGCACCTCGATGAAGTCGCCTTCGGTTGCAAAGCCAGAGAGGCCTGCCCATTGCGTCCGGCCGCCGAGGATCGCGTGCATCAGGTGACCGAACTCGTGAAAGAATGTCACGACATCGGAGTACTGCAAGAGGCCCGGATCGCTCTCATCACGTCCAGGAAAATTGCAAATGAGCGCGGCTTCAGGAAGATAGCGGCCACGGACACCGCTAACAACAGGTGCCGCCGAGAACCACTTATCCTTGCCTTCGCGCGGATGCATGTCGAGGTAGAAGCGGCCGACTAACTCGCCTTGTTCGTGGACATCAAAAACCGAAACGGCGGGGTTCCAGGCAGGGGCCTGAGATGGGCGGAACTCGATCTTGAAGAGCCTCGCAGCGGTATCGAGCACACCGGCTTCGACTTGTGCGTAGGGAAAATAGGGCCGCACCGACTGCGAGTCAAAGTCGAACTGGGCACGGCGAAACTGCTCGTACCAATAACCGCGGCTGGTGATGTCGATCTCCTGAATCCCTGGCTCGCGAGCTCGGGTGAAATCGAGAATTAGCTCGTGCTCGCGCAAGGCGCCGTCTCGACTGGCGTCGTTCAACTTGGCCAGGAAGGTGCGCACGTTGGCGGCTGACCCCATCATCTGGTCTGCAGTAGCCAGATCGGCCCAGCTGAGAAAACCGAGCACCGTCGCGATCTCCTGCCGCGTCGCAAGAAGGTCTAGGAGGATCTGTTTGTTTTCGGGATAGGCGCGCGTGTTGTAGGCGAGGAACATGCGCTCGCGCAGCGCAGCATTGGAGGCAAACGTCATGACCGGCTGCATGTCGGGCGGGTCCGTAGAGAGGATGACTCGGCCCTCGACATTGGCCGGATGGCGAGCGATGTAATCGGCCGGAAGCCCCTCCAGCTCTGCCGGTAGAGCCTCGATGGTCTTTGCGCCCTCCTGAATGTTGCGGCTGAACTCGAGCGAGTGTTTCGTCGCCTTCTCGTGGAGAGCCTGCAAATGATTGCGCGTCTCCTCGTCCCGGTCAACGCCGGCCAGCCGGTAGCTCAGCAGTGTGCGCTCAACATAATGCTTTGTCGCCGGATCGGTTCCGGTGAGATCGATGGACGCAAGCGCGTCGTAGACGGCGCGGTTCAAGCTGAGTGCGCTACCGGCCATGGCGACCTTCTGTGCCTCCATCTGGGCCTGATCCCGCACGGCCTTGTCGAAAGCGACGGAGTTGAGGATGCCGGCCTGTGCACCTGCCAGGTTCAACTGCTCGATGGCCGCATCGTAGAAGCGCAGATAATTCTGAGGCGTGCGCGGGCCTTCGACGGCGAGGAGTGCAGCGAGCGCCGCCTCGTGCGCCGAAAGTCGCGCGCCGACCCAGGCAGAAAGAGACGCGGCGGAGTCGGCTCCGCCTGCCTCCCAGACGTGGATATCTTCTGTAGTTCCGACGGCAGCCAGCGTTCCTGCGGACATGGGCGATTACTCCTCCAAGGTCTAGGGTGCCATAGCGCGCCTGGGCGGCGTTTTGCGGTCTGTGAGCACTGGACAAATCGCCCGTGGTTCGGGAGGCTAGCGTTCAATCCATGCCATCCATAAGGCGCATCTGATCAGCGCTTTACGATCTTTCGGCTGGACTTCGTGCCTGGCTTCAGCATCGTAACATGGATGCAGGTCCTGGTCGCTTGCCCCGTGCCAAGCCCCCTAAAGTCCTTGTTGTCTGGCACTAGCGGCTTTAGGACCAGCCGGGAAGTGACGCCCTGGTGCCCTTCTTCTGTTGCATCCGGTCTGCAACCCATCTAATATGCGTCAATTGAGTTATGTCCTATGCTGCCGCCATCGCAACGCCCAGTCCGGCCCATGCAGGCGTGCGGCTGCGTGTGGGCAAGGTCTGCGTTGCAATCCAGGCTGGATCGCCCGCGGAACTGGTTGACCGGGCCGAAGCTGCCTTGAAGGACACTCGCTTTCTGGAGTTTCGGCTCGACTTTTTACCGAAACCCTTGGCCGCGATCTCCTACGTTCGGCAATTTCTCTCCGAGCACAGAGACGTCATCGCGATTGCCACCTGTCGGCGCAAAGACCTCGGTGGGAACTTTGCCAAGCCGCTGGCGGAGGAGCTGGAAGTCCTGGAAAAGGCGGCAGCGGCTGGCTGCCAGATGATTGATCTGGAAGTCGAGTCTGCAGAGCGCCTCAAGAGCGCGCAATTGGCCAAGTTGCGCGCGACCGGCGCGGCGCTGTTGATCAGCTTTCACGACTTCACGCGCACGCGTGGCCTGGAGCAGGTGGCGGATCGCATCGAACACTTCAAGCCCGACTACGTGAAGATTGTTTCGACCGCGCGCTCGTTGGCAGACAACCTCGCCGTTTTGCGTCTCATCGAAGATCGGTCTCTTTCTTCGCACGTGGTTGGGATCGCCATGGGTGAGGAAGGCATCCTGAGCCGCGTATTGGGCCCGAGGGCCGGCGCAGCGTTCACTTTCGCTTCTCTTGGCGATGGAGAAGAGACGGCGTCAGGCCAGATGACAGCGCGAACGCTGCAGGACCTGTATCGTCTGGATCAAATCGATCAGGCCACTCGGATCTTTGGCGTGGCGGGAAACCCGGTGTCGCACTCGCTCTCGCCCTTGATTCACAACACGGCGTTCCGCCGCGAGATTGTGAACGCTGTGATGTTGCCGCTAAAGCCTCGCTCACTCGACGATCTGCTCACAGTGGTGCGCGAGCTGCCTTTGGCAGGTGTTGCGGTGACCATGCCGTTCAAGCAAGAGGTACTGCCGCACCTCGCCAATATGGATCCTTTGACGGCCAAAATCGGCGCGTGCAACACGCTGCGCACGGGCGCCGACGGCAAGCTTTATGGCTTCAATACCGACGTCGCTGGCGTTCTGAGACCGCTGGAACGACGGTTGCGGCTGAAGGGAGCGCGCGTTGCCGTGCTGGGCGCCGGAGGTGCAGCTCGGGCCGCCGTGTTTGGCCTCGTCGAGCAGGGCGCCGAGGTTTTTGTCATCAACCGGACACATGAAAAGGCCGTCGCTCTGGCGCGTCAGGCAAAAGCAAAAT
This sequence comes from uncultured Occallatibacter sp., assembly GCA_964585715.1. Lineage (GTDB taxonomy): Bacteria > Acidobacteriota > Terriglobia > Terriglobales > Acidobacteriaceae > Telmatobacter. The sequence goes on along the minus strand of CAZPEZ010000006.1, from coordinate 41,520 downwards.
CGCTGAAGCACGAGGTTTTCATCAAACAGAAATTCGACGTACTGATCAACTCGACGCCCTGCGGCATGAAAGCCAACAAGCAGGCCATGCCAATCGCCGAAAAGGAGCTGAACGCGAGCCTGGTGTTTGACATGGTCTATAACCCGATCGAGACGCCTCTGCTCAAGCTGGCGCGCTCACGCGGGGTTGCTGTGATCCGCGGCGTTGAGATGTTCGTTCAGCAAGGCGCACGCCAGTTTGAGATCTGGACCGGCAAGCCGGCACCCGAGAACGAGATGCTGCGAGTCGTCGAGTACGAATTGCTGCGTCGGGGTTAACTGCCGAAGACCTGAGTCGGCTCCAGCCAAACAAAAAACGTAGACCCAATTTCCGCGAGCCGGATATCTAACTGGCGATGACTTCTCCCGGAGGTCAAGCGAGGACTCCCATGATTCGCAGGTTTTCAGTTCTCCTGGCTCTCTTCGGAATTGCGTGCCCAGTATTCGCAGCGAAGCAGGTAACGGTGGAGGAGTTCGAGCAGGCAATCAAGCAAATCCAAGGCAAACCTGACGCAGACGCAGCATGGCAGATCTCGAATCTGCAACTGACTGAGCGTCTCAGCTCAGAGGAATTCGATTCTCTTGAGAGCTCCCTGCCAGGCGACTTGAGCAGGCAGGCACTCAGGGGCGTGGCGGACGCATCCGATTTTCTCGATCCCCCGACGGCAGAGTTACCTTCCAAGCCGGCCCCCGATTTTGCAGAGCAGCGCCGCATTATGGGCCTGGCGGTCACGTATGTCCGCAGCACGATACCGCAGTTGCCCAATCTGCTTGCGACACGCAACACGATCCGATTCCGTGACACGCCGGCCGGCTACGAGGACCAAGGAAAGACGGTTACCCGCTACGAACCGCTGCATCTGATCGGACGATCGAGTGTGACAGTTTCGTACCGCGACGGACGGGAGATGCAGGAGAGCGAGACCGAAGGCAAAGCGATGCCCGCACCACTTGAGATCGGCTTGAACACCCAGGGCGAATTCGGACCCATCCTCACCACCGTCCTACTCGATGCGGCGCAAAGCAAACTGGCCTGGAATCATTGGGAGCAAGAGGACGGACAGATGCGTGCGGTCTTCGCTTTCTCCGTTCCTCACGAGAAATCGCACTACCAGGTTGAATACTGCTGCATCGCGAACTCAGAGAACACGCGTACGGATCTCTACCGCCAGCCTGCCGGCTATCGCGGCGAGATGACCGTCGATCCGGCGACCGGAACGATCCTGCGCTTGACTATCGAAGCCGCCCTGAAAGCTGGCGAACCAGTCTCAAACGCTTCGGTGCTGGTTGAGTACGGCTCCGTCGAGATCGGCGGCAAGAGCTACATCTGCCCGGTCCGTGCTCTGGCACTTTCGCACGCGCAGTCTGAGTCGACAGCCAAAGATGAAATGGTACAGACTGCGCCGATGGGCTCGGGAGGCATGTTCTCGGGCTCGGCGATGTCGGTTGTCCATTCGACCTCGGCCGTCCAGGGCGCGCAGCAAACGCTGCTGAACGATATTGTCTTTGAGCAGTATCATGTCTTTCGTTCCGAAGCGCATATGTTGACTGCGGATTCGGGTAGCCTGGCGCCCCAAAGTGCCGCAGAACTGGCCCGCGCATTACCGGCCTTGGGCGCACCCGAAGCGAGCACGGCTGGAGGGAACTCGGCAGCACCTGCGAGTGCAACCGGCAGCAGCATGAATGCCGCCGACCGCGCGCCAACCGAAACTGCTTCGTCGACTTCCCCATCCACCTCAGTTCCATCGCCTGCGGCTCTGTCCGCACCACCAGCGGAACCCGAGATCAGTGTGTCCGTTGCAAAGCAGCTGCCTTACCTCGCCAATCTGCCGGCAACGACGCCGGACGGGCAGGCAGAGATCACGCTGCGAACCACAACGCGTCTGGTCGATGTCACGCTGGTCGCCCACGACAAGAAGGGCCATCCGGTCAGCGACCTGAAAGCCTCCGATCTCGAGATCTACGATAACGGGCGTAAAGAGGAGATTCGGTTCTTCAATCCGGTGAACGCCGAACCGGCGCCGACTACGGGTGACCAACTTGAGACACACAGCGGCCCGGAAGCAAAGGTCTTCTCAAATCGATCTGGAAGCGCGAACGATGCGGCTTCACAGGGCGCGACGGAGCTCAACAGCACGATTCTTATGATCGACGCCAGCAACGTGGCTTTCAGCGATCTGACACGGGCCCGGGCGGAGATGCTGCGCTTCTTGAAGACACTGGCAATCGACCAACAAGTCGGGCTTTATATTTTGAGAAGCTACGGCTTCGAAATTCTGGCAGAGCCGACGCCGGACCATGCCAGAGTCGCGACTATGCTGCAAAGCTGGATGCCCAATGCGCAAGACCTGGCTCGCGCACAGGATGAGGAGCGCCGCAATCGGCAGCAGTTCGATTGGGTGCACAACGTGACCGACCTTGGGAATGTGAACGGCAATGGGCAGGGCGGCAACGACCCCGAGATGTACTCGTCGGGAAAGGCCGTTGCTTATGCCGCCGCGTATCCTTCAGACGCTGAGATAAGGCCACTTGGGAATAGACCGGAGGACTTCGCTCTACACCTTCTGGTTGGAGTGGCACGTCACCTGTCAGCGATTCCAGGCCATAAGATGCTGGTTTGGGTCTCAAGTGACAATGTCCTTGCCGACTTTAGCGCGCAGGTCGTGGGGCGCGAAGACACAGGAAACCGGTTCCTCAACCCGCCGTCGATGCGCGCCCGGGAGACGCTCAATGAGGCGCATGTGAGCATTTATCCGCTCGATGTGTCGCAACTGGAGGCTGCGGGAGTTAGCGCGGATATTGGCACTCGAAATGTGCTCGCCATGGGCAAATCCGATCGCGACAAAGCTACCAGCGCCGTGGGCGACGCTGCACCAGGCATGAGCCCTGGCCGCGCTACCGCTCAAATGCAAGAAGATACACACCCCATCGAGGGAACATTTCGCGATCTTGCGGATGCGACGGGTGGGCGTGCTATGCGCCGCGCGGGAGACATCGCAGCTGAGCTGAACAACGTGGTTGCCGACGGCCGCGCCGCTTATCTGCTGAGTTTCTCGCCGGACTCACCCGCCGACGACGATTATCACGCGATTAGGGTGAAGGCAACGACGCGGCACGACCTGACCCTGCGCTATCGCACCGGTTACGTCTTCTCCAAAGACCCCGCGACGTTCAAGGACCGCTTCAGGCAGGCGATCTGGGATCCGCGGAATCTCAACGAAATCGTCTTGACCGTATCTCCAGTGTCGGTGGAAAAGAGCACGGCGCTGAAGCTGAACATTGACGCTACCGGCCTCGGGTTGACACAGATAGAAGATCGATGGACTGACCGGGTCGATGTCTTTCTGGCGCTGCGCGACGACTCCGGTCTTCATGCAAAGGTGACCGGGCATTCCGTCGAGCTGAATCTGCTGCCCGGAACTTATCAGCAAACTTTGAAGGATGGATTGCCTTTTGAGCAGCCCATCGATTCGAAGACGACCTTTGATTCCGTCCGCCTCGTTGTCGTGGATGAGAAGACAGGCCGCATGGGATCGGTCACTGTGCCTGCGTCTGCGTTGAAGCCAGGTTTCTGAGAGGCAGAATCCATTCTGTGCATGTGAGTGAGCTCGGGAGGCCAGTCGCCGGGCGACCAGCTTCTTCGAGCAGCACAACGCAGCTCGCAGCGCATGTAGATGCTAGACTTCCTCTGCATTTCTGAGCGCTCGGTCTGCGTCATGAAAACAGGGCCGCAGACTTGGCGCAAACAATCGGAGCCATCCATGAAGGATCTTGGCGTGGGCAGAAACACGACTTTTGGAATCTCGCGGCGTGACTTTCTCAAGACAGCTGGAGCGGCAGCAGCGATGTCGCGCAGCGCGTGGGCGCGTGGAGGTCGCACAGCGGCAAGCGATCGGATCACGATTGGCGTGATCGGCTGGGGAATGATGGGACCGGCGAACACCAAGGCGTTCCTCGGCGAGAGCGACTGCCAGGTTGTTGCCGCTTGCGATCTGCACAAGCAGCATCTGCAAATGGCTGTGGACACGATCAACAACAAGTACGGCAACAAAGACTGCAAGGCCTACCACGACTATCGCGAGATGATTGCGCGCGATGATATCGACGCCATCATGATCGCGATTCCCGATCACTGGCACGCGATCGTTGCGACCGAAGCAGCGAATCGAAAGAAGGACATCTACGGCGAGAAGCCGCTGGCGCGCACGATTGCCGAGCAGCAGGCCATTGTGCGGGCGGTCGAGAAAAACAACGTGATCTGGCAGACAGGTTCATGGCAGCGCTCCCTGCCGGAGTTTCACAAAGCCGCGGAGATCGTGCGCAATGGGCTGATCGGGACCGTGACGCATGTGGAAGTTGGTCTGCCCGGCGCGCCGTACGATTTTCCGAAGACAGTGCCAGCATTGATGGCGAAACTTGCGGAACTGCCAGAGAAGATTACGAACCCTGCGCAGGTTGTGCCGGGAACAAAGGCGTGGGATCTTGCCGTCACGCAGCCGCCCGCGGATTTCGATTACGACTTATGGCTTGGCCCATCGAGAATGGAACCTTACATTGAACAGCGTGTGTATCAGAACTGGCGCTGGAACTACAACACCGGCGGCGGACAGTTGCTGGATTGGATCGGGCATCACGGCGATATTGCGCATTGGGGACTTGGCTTCGATTTGTCGGGTCCGTCGGAGGTGGAAGGACACGGCGAATTCCCCGCTGCGAATGCAGTGTGGAACGCGGCGACGAGGTATTCCGTCGAATGCACCTATCGCAAGGAAGTCACGGGCTACGCGAACGATGTGACGATTGCGATCAGCGGCGGATCGCCGGCCATTGTGATGGGAACGAAGTGGATCGGCACTGATGGCTGGGTTTGGGTGGATCGCAGTGGCTTCGATGCGGCGAATCCCGAGTGGGTGAAGATGGATTCGTTGCCCGACGATCTGCGCAAGGTGAAGCTCTACGAGTCGAAGGAACATCGGCGAAATTTCCTGGACAGCGTGCGTTCGCGCAAGCCGACGATCACGCCGGTGCAGGTTGCGCATCACTCGACGATTCCCGGACATTTGGGATTGATCTCGATGCTGACAGGCCGAAAGATTCACTGGGATGTGGCGACGGAGACGATCCTGAACGATCCCGGTGCGAGCGAGCTGCTGACACGAAGCTATCGCGATCCGTGGAAGCTCAGCGTTTAGCGAGTTAGCCGGCTTGCGCCGACGAGTTAGCAGGTCAGCGAGTCAGCACAATTGTTCCACGTGGGACTTGCCGTCCGGGCAATAGCTTTGCGTGGGCCAGCGAAAAGCTTTCACGAACCGGCGAAATATTCTGCAAGGCGCGAGATATTTTTTGCGCCAGGCATTACTTCGCTCATGGTTGCTGTGCCCACCCGAGGGGGGAGGGGGGTACCGCTCGACAGTTCCCAAGGCACGCCGCACCACCGATTCAGATGTCGCACGCAGACTCCTATAGATTCAGTTTGCATCGAAACTGAGAGAGCCCGATCTCCTTCGACTTCGCTCAGGACCGACTTTGGCGCGATTTAGCCGAGCGCCAGCATTGCGTACAGACATGTCCTAAAATGCGAAGCGCGCGCCAAGTTCCACACGGCGGGCCGCTTCGGCGGCGAGCCCCTCGCCCAGGCTGGGCGACGAGACGACCGTGCCGACCGCAGTCACATTGGTGTGGTTGAACAGATTTGCGGCGCGCGCATTGAGCGTGAGCGTACGCGGGCGATCCTTCGTGGAACCAAGATTGAAGAGGCGGCTCAGATTCGAATAGGCGTGCAGGATGACGGGCATCGTGCCGCGATTGCGTGGTACGTCACCGTTGACAACATTCGTCGTCATCAGCCCGAATGGGGTCGCGTAGACGCCGTCGCCCGCGGCCGGCGCATAGGAAGGCCGGTCGTTGAACGAGCCATCGCCGTTCGCATCGGTCCCGGTGGTGATGTTATACGGTGTATCGAAGTGCCAGTAGGCCTCCATCGACCACTCCACCTTGTAGGGGAGCTTGAGATCGTTCTCAATGAGCGCACCGCTCGATTGCCAGTCGGCACGCGCCGACTCACCCTGGTTGCTGTAGCTGGACTGCGGTGTTCCGGTGTTCGAGCGGAAGTGCACGCCCCAGTAGCCAAGGCTTAGGGTCCAGTGCTTCAGGCCCTTTTGATCGATGCCTGCCCAGAAGACGCCGCCCCGGCTGTGCGCTGAATTCTGAAACTCGAAGACATTGAGATTTGGCGCTCCCGGACGCGGCGCAAGCAGGGCTGCACTCGGGTCAGGCGGAGCTCCGCTGCTGGCGGCGGCCAAAGGCGCATTGATATTGATCGTACGCGGATCGGCCCAGGCGTCGTACGCGTTGTACCAGACGTTCGGACTCCAATGGCCGGGCAGTTCGCGCTCGATTCCGACGGCAACCTCAGAGACAGGAATCTGATCGAACACGGACGTGAACTGCCACTGATTGCCCACCTGAATGGAGTCGGGAGTCGGCGTGAGCGGGTCTGCAAAACGCGGGGAATAGACCACTGCTTGTTGCTGGCGATTGCCGTTGAGGCGGTAAGCCTGCGCGGCATCGCTGAGGTCGATGGGCATGTTGAATATGCCGGTGCGCAGATGGATTGTCCACTTCGAGGCCTCATCGGGAGCCCAGGCAACACCTAGCCGTGGACCGAAGTTGGCGAATGTGCTTGGCGTCGTCTGAAATGCGTAGCGCAGGCCTGTCGTAACGTCGAGCCGATGCGGCAGCTTGACAGTGTCTTCGCCATAGAGCGCGAGCCGCCATTGGGCATAGGGGACGAGCGGCGTACCGGAGGTCACCTGATAGGTCGTGGGTGTTCCGCCTGTGAGGCCAAGCAGCGCACGAAGATACTGCTCGATCGGGGTGATGGTTTCAGTCGCGCCAGTGGGGTTGTTGTTCACATCGAGAACCGGCGCGCTGCCGCCGCCGAAGAGATACGCGCCGTTGAAAGTGTCGGGATCGTAGTCGTGCACGAAGAAGCCGATGGACTGCGCGCCGAACTTGAACTGGTGTGGCCCCCGCGTCATCATCACGTCGTCGTCGATCTCGAGGTCACGCTCGCGGTCATTCAGATTCTGGGTCGTCGCGCCTCCGCCGTTGAAGTAGCCCGCCACTTGCACCGCGGGAGCCGTGGAGTTGGGCGTCTGCTGTGTGCGCTTCCAGGTATAGGCGACGTGCGTCTCGTGCAGCATGGTTGGGCTGATGGTGTAAGTATTGCTGAAGCGCAGGTCGTATTCGGCGACGCGGCTGGAGTAGCCTGCTTCGGGGAGCACGAGGCCGCCGATGCCCTGGTTGCCGAGGTCGTTGACGCGCGCAGCGTAGGAGAGTGCGGCGATGTTCTTGTCCGTCACCATCCAGTCGGCGCGCGCGGAACCGATCCAGAGCCGCTGCGGCGCTGCAACCGTATCGTGTTCGGCGACCTGGTTCTGGTTGGCATCCAGCGTCAGCGCATTCACGACGTTGAATTCGTCGATGTCGCGCTTTTCGAAGGCGAGCGCAAAGCCGCTCTTCTTCGCGAGGATCGGTCCGCCCAACTCGAAGCCATAACGCCTCTTGCCGGCAGGCGTTGCTGTGACCGAGAACGGATCGGTTGCGTTGAAGCTTCCGTCGCTGTCGGTGAAGAAGAGCGCGCCATGATAGCTGTCGGAGCCGGGCTTGGTGGTGATCTCGATGCGGCCTCCGCCCTCAGCGTCGGGCTTCTCGTACTCGGGTGAAATCGGATCGGGATTGACGCGAATCGAAGCGATGGAACTCTTCGGCGGCATCGTGCTGCCGTTCTGGAAACCGTCGACAACGACGGTCGCGCCGCTGGCTCCGCCTCCTCCCGCTGCGGCAAGCAGTTGCAGCTGCTGCAACATGTCGTCGGGATCGTCGGGAAGCTGCAGCACTTCGTTTGAACTCAGCGTGGTGGTCGACGCGCCCGATTCGGTGTCCATTGGAGTCGACGCGTCCGCGCTGACCTGGACGCTGGCTTGGACGGCAGCGACGGCGAGATGAATGTCGACGCGCGCGGTTCCGTTGGGCGATGCAGTCATTTGCGCGATTCCGGGCGCGAATCCATTGGCTTGGATGGTGAGCGTGCCAGGAGCGGCGCAGGCGAGCAGGAAATGGCCTGCTGCGTCGGTCGTGGTGGTTTGGCCGTTGGCGGTTTGAACCAGGGCTGCGGCGATGGCCGCACCGCTGGGATCGGTGACGCTTCCATGCACGCGCAGGCAGGACGGTTGTTGGGCGTTGGTGACGAGAGTGGCGGCAAGGAAAGCAATCAAGAAGACGAAAAGATTGCGGACCGACTGGGAGAATTTTTCGGCTTTTGAGCGATTCATGTAGGAATTCGATCCTCAAGATCGATAGTCTCAGGGGTCGGAGCGGCGCGGCGAGCGGCTTGCAGCAGAGGTGCTTCTTTGTGCAGGGAGGGTTTGCCATCGAGGCGTGCGAAAAAGGAATGGGGGCAGCTGACGGAGAACAGGCTATCTGCGCCTTTTGCCTTTGGCGGCCTTAGTGGATTTCGCCTTCTCTTTGTCGCCGGGCTCGTGCATAACCGGGATCGGAGCCATGTCGGGACCGATGCGGCGGACCGCAGTGTCGCGCATGGCGTAGCTGATGGTGCGTGGACTGGCCGGGTGCGCGATGCCGGTGCTGGAATCGATGGCCAGATTCTGCGAACCGGACAGCTGGAAGCTGAAGGTCGGGTCGGTGCCTTTGGGTCCGGTGACGGAGCCGATGCGCACGGGCAGGAAGCCCTGGATGGGGTGAACGCGGAAGGCAGTCTCGTAGCGGTGATGCTTGGTGCTCCAGGTGAAGACGCGGATTTGGTCAAAGTCAAAGGGCAGGCCGGCTTTGGGTGGAGCGAGTGCAGTGACGTATTCGGCAACCTGATGGTCGGGAGTGTTCGCTTCGTCGTCGTGGACTTTGGCGATGACGTAGGCGCCGACGATGCGCTGGCCTTCAGCATATTGGGCAACGTCGTCGGGAACGTCAACATCGACGCGGCTGCCGAGAATCCAGCCGGTGCGGCTCTGGTTGTCGCGAATGAGCCACCAGTCTTCGAGAGCGGGGGGTTCGGATGCAGGCTTCGGCGCGTCGTCAGCCTCGGGCTTGGCATCCTCGTCTTTTTCGACGCTGGCGGACTCTTTGGCCGAGGTCGGTTTGGACGGTTGGGCACGGGGCGCCGCAGCGGCGGGAGCGGGAGTCGCGTTCTTGACCACTGAGGCACGGACCAGCATCTGCACCTTGGAGTTCCCCTGAAGCAGATAGAAGCGGTCGGTGTCGCGGCCGGGGCTTAGGTGGAGATAGATGTCGTCGCGCAGCGTGCCGGGGGCGACGACTGGATCGCTCTTGTGCTGGGTGGCGAGTTGGATGAAGGCGTCGTAGGCCTTGCCGTCAATCACTGCGCGTTCGGGAATCCAGCCGATTTCGTTTTTAGGAGTTTGGACGCGATAGAAGCGGCGGCCCTGTTCGAGGACCTCGAGCGGCTCGGCGTTGGTGACTTCGGCGACGCGGTTGGAGACGGCCGCAACGCGATCGCGGAGGTACATCTGGCGCGTCCAGACGTAGACCATCTCGTGATGTTCCTGCTTGAGTCTGAGTTGTTTGAGCCGTGAGCACCCGGTGAGTGACAGGAGCAGAAGAACCAAGGCGCAAATGGCCCTGGAAGGATGATTCCTGACGGAGGGGAAATCGGAAATCGGAAATCGTGTCGATACGGCCACAGGCGGTCATTTTGAGGATAGCACCATGGATGCGACAGAGACATGAGCGGCGCGGAAACACGGAGTGAAACGTGAACGAGCCTTTTACGGCGGGAGAGAGGACGAACCCTCCAGCTCTACGGCGCGGCGACGATGGCGATCGGATTGGACACGGGTGAGCCGGTGATCGGGGAGCTCAGTTGGCCGGTGCCGCTATCGATCGTGTAGGCAGAGAAAGTCGTTCCGCTATTGCTCACGGCCAGCATAAAGTTGCTGCTGCTGTCCTCCGCCAGCCCGTAGGGTTGGGTGCCCGTGGCAGACGTGTTGGAGAGCGATGTTAACGCGGAGGTGGTGACGGAGTAGCCCGTAATCACACCAGCCGCCCCGCTTTGCCAACTGGCCACATAGACATAACCGCCTGTCGCGATGGGCAGAATGGCGTGGGGTCCCGTGCCGGTGGGCGCGTAAGGAGCGGTATAAGCAAACTCGGTGAGTGAGTTCGTGCCGATGGTAAAGACACGAAGCGCGCCAGAGTTGGTGGTTGAGCTGGGAAAGGCCGCAGTCTCGCCGACATATAGGAGCCGGCTCTGGGGATCCACGGCTACTGCGACGGAGGAGCCGCCGCTTCCATAGGGCTTAGTGATCGGGCTGTAGGCGCTTTCGATGGGCGAGTTGTTGCCTGCAGTGAATGGAAACGCTTCTGCCCCACTCGATCCCAGGGCCACTGCAACCAGCGCGCCATTCGGGGAGATCGCCAGCCCACCTTGAGCCGGGGTGCCAGCCAGTGCCAGGTTCTGGGCGGAACGGGTTGTGTCTTCCGTACCGGAGGAAGTGATGGGGAAGGCATAAAGCGTCCCCGTAGCCGAGGCGTCCAACAGCCACTTCCCGGAGGGATCCACCTGCAGGGCTTCTGGCACCGAATCGCTAAAGGAGACGCTCCCTTGCGACAGCGCGCCGGTGCTGGTGTTGATGGTGTAGAGGAAGATGCCACCGGTGGCAGCCACATAGAGAAAGTTTCCGCTGGGACCGATGGCAACGGCGGTGGTTTCGTTCAAATTGGTGAAGGAGCTGTTGGAGAGCGCGTTCAGGCTACCAGAGCTTATGGAATAGCCGGAAATCGAGGTGCTGGTCAGGATGTAGAAGTTGCCGCTGGTAGCAGCAGAGGTGCAATTGCTCGAGGACGTTCCCACCGTGACGCAAGCTGTAGTCGTCGTGCTCACACTGCCCGAGGTGCCTGTCACCGTAATTTCATAGGACCCGGTCGTCGTCGTGGACGTTGTGGTTGCGGTGAGCGTAGCCGTTTGCGCGGTCGTGCTGCTGATCGTGACAGAGGTCGGAGAAAGGCTGCACGTAACGGGGCTTGAGGCGCTCGATGGAGACGTGGTGACCGCGCAGGTAAGGGCAACCGTTCCCGTAAACGAGCTCGATGGCGTTACGGTGATGGTGGAGGTATTGCCGGAGGTAGCCCCCGCGCTGCTCACGCTGATGACGCCGCTGTTGGAGAGGGTGAAGTCGGAGGTGGAGCTAATCGGGTCCCAGAACCCTTTGCAGCCTGCAAGGAGCAGAGGCGCTGCCAGCGCCAGCTTGATCCATCTCTTCGATTGCATGCGGCTCCTTCGCGTAACGGCCACGTGTGGCGGCTTCTACTTCAGGATAGCCGCGCAGGCTGATCGACCAGTCTCTTTTTATCGGGCGCACCAATCGGGCGCTCTCTGATAGGACGCATGCGAAGCCGAAGGCGCTCACCTAAAGACTGACGGGAACAGCGTTGGAGGACCGGGAATTCTGAACGTTGGCTCGGGTCAGGCGATGTGCAGACTGGTCCTGGACTGCCAGACAAGACGGGCGGCGGTGAGGTCTTCGATGGCCATGCCGACGGATTTGAAGAGGACGCGACGGTCCCGTGGGATCATAGCCGACTCTGGGCGCGCGAGGACCTCACCGATTTCGGCGTGGACGGATGCGCCGGAGAGACGCACGTCGCCGGATTCTCGTTCGACGCAGGATCGCGACTCGGCCACAATGTAGACCGATTGCATCAGCTCGTCGTCGAGTTCGCGGAGGGAAGCGCCGGTGGCGCCGACGGCGAGGACGAGAGCATTAGGGGCGAGCCATCGACCATGAAGGACGGGCTGGGCAGCGGAAGTCGCAGTGAGAACTACTTCGGCTGCGGCAGCCTCTTCGACTGCGACAGCGTGGGCGCCGGTTTCGGCAGCGAGCCGCTGCGCGTTCTCTGAAGTGGGGCTCCAAATGCGGATTTCGGCGAGTTCGGGCCACACGTGACGGAAGGCCTGAATGTGGGCGTGGGCCTGCACCCCCGAGCCGAAAATGCCGAGCGTCGTTGGGGTGGCTCCAAATTGAAGCGGAGCAAGCGCAGCGAAGGCGACAGCGCTGACTGCCGCTGTGCGCATTTCAGTGATCAGGCGACCGTCCATCACCGCCAGGGCTTCGCCGGTGGCTCGACGCAACAGTTCAACGAGGGCCAGATGAGTAGGAATCCCCAGCGCGGCGTTTCCGGGATAGAAGGTGACTGTTTTGACAGCCATGACATCGCCGGCAATGACGGGCATGACGGCGAACCAGCCGTCGTTCACGCCCTCAGCGTTGCCGGTGCGCAGGATGGTGCGAGGAGGCTGATCGACGAGGCCTGCGGAGCAATCGATCAAAGCCTGACGAATGGCAGGAATGAGGGCCTCGTAGGTGAGGCGCTTTCGGACCTCGTCTTCCGGGATCAGCAAGGGAGGCCTTCCAAGTGCGCGAGCTAATTGGGGCGATTGGTCGAGTTGGAGCGGCGGCGAAATCGCTCGTCGACGGGTTGCCTGCCCTGGAAGCCTGCGTCGACGGTATGCCAGTGTTCGATTGCCGATTCGCCCAAACGCCAGCAGAGGAGAACGATCTCGTCGTCGAGGCGGCAGGGAAAATCGAGGAGGCCGGTTTCGAGATCCTTGACCTGGACGCCGATGGAATCGATTTCGGCGAGCGATTCGCGGATGCGCTTGGTGTGGTCCTCCACGGCAGCGCGTTGTTTCGAGACCGCGCCCACATCGACGCGGAAGCCACCCGACAGATAGATCCGCTGCGTCAACGCGGAGAGCTCTGCTTCCAGCTTTTCCGTTTCGCGTTTGCTCTCAAGCGCGCGCTTCAAGAGCGACTCGACCACGGGCAGGAGCGATTGCGCTTCGTCAAGGGTGAAGGTCTTCATAAGAATTCGCCCCATCAGAATACGCGAAAGAAACGTTCCGGGCCAGTGGGCGGAGGGGCAGATGCAACGGCTCTGGAGGAGTACCGCGGTGCCGCCGGCTACAGCCGTTATCTCTTGGATGCGAAATGGGGCATGGCGAGTTTCTTTCTGTGCGGGCCGATCGGAGGTACCTTATGCGCGGCGGGTGGGTGCCTCTGCGGTTTCTCTCTTTGCGGCCCACCAGGAAGCGAGGCTGCAGACCGCAAGAGTGGCTCCAATGAAAGCGAGGGAGAGCGTGATCGGTACGTCGAGCCAGCGTGCCGCGAGCATCTTGAGCGCCACGAAGGCCAGCAGAACGCCGAGCCCGTAGTGCAGGTATCGGAAACGATCGAGGAGTGCCGCAAGGACGAAGTAGAGCGAGCGGAGGCCGAGAATCGCGGCGATGTTCGAGGTGTAGACGATGAACGGGCTGTGCGAAATGGCGAGTACGGCGGGGATGGAGTCGACCGCGAAAAGCAGGTCAGTGAATTCGACCGCGAGGATCACGGGCAGGAGCGAGTCTTTGGCCGGTTGAAGACGGCGGATCCACTGGGGGATGACCTCGTGCGCGGATTTCTCGCGCATGAGGCGCACGGCCGCATAGAGCAGGAAGAGGCCAAAGAGGTAGTTGATCCAGTGGAAACGTTCGAGCAGGGTGACGCCGGTGGCGATGAAGAGGCCACGAAGGACGACCGCACCAGCCACGCCCCAGAGAAGCGCGCGATGCTGGCGCACCGGGCTGATCCGGAATCCCTGAAAGAGGATGAGAAAAACAAAGAGATTGTCGATGCTGAGCGAGGTCTCGATGGTGTAGCCGGCGACGAATTCGAGGGCGCGCTGACGGCCTTGCTCGATGCCGATCCAGGCGGCGAAGACCGCGGAGGCGAGGATCAGGATGACGGTCCAGAGCCAGGCGGAGGTCTTTGTCTTGAGGGCTTCGCGGCGATGGGCGGGCAGGTTGGCGTCGATGACGAGCAGCAGGACGACGGCCGCGTGGAATCCGATCCACCATGCCCACGATGCGCCAGCGATCATACATTCGATGCTAAAGCATGCATGGATCGACGGACGGGTGAACCTTCTTACGCAGTTTTGCGCGCTTTACGGCGATCGGGATGGACCCACCAGGCCACACCGATACCGATGAGGTAGAGGCACAGCATGGGGATAGCGTAGATGCACATGGTCCAGGGATCGGGGCTGGGAGTGATGATCGCCGCGACAAGGAAGACGGCAAGGATGGCGTAGCGAATGTTCTTCCAAAGGAACTGCGGGCTAACGATGCCGAAGAGGGCGAGGAAGAAGATGAGGATGGGCATCTCGAAGCTGATGCCGAGGCCGAGGATGATGGAGAGGAAGAAGCCGGTGTATTCCTCAATGGTGACGATGGGGTTGAACTTGCTGCCGAATCGTACGATGAGGATTTCGAGCGCGCCGGGAAGGACATAGAAGTAGCCAAAGGCCGCACCAAGGAGGAAGAGGCCGACAGTAGCGCCCATGAAGGGCACGACAAAGCGGCGCTCTTTTTGATAGAGGCCGGGGGCGATGAACAGCCAGACCTGATAGAGGATGAACGGCGATGCGAGGATAGCGCCGCCGATGAGCGAGACCTGCAGATAGAGGTTCAGCGGGTCCATGGGGTGTGTGTAGTTGAGCTTAATGTGGAGGCGGTCGAGCGGTTCCTGGATAAAGCCGTAAAGGCGCTCGTGGAAGACGTAGGCAACGACGAAGCCGACGGCAAGATAGGCGGCGGAGTGGACGATCCGCTTGCGCAGCTCGTCGAGGTGCTCCATCAGGCTCATGCCTGGGAGTTCGGCGCGTTCGGAGACGGCCTTCCGTGCTTTGTCGATCGCGTCTCCGGGCTCAACCATTGGGGCTTACCGTCTCGGTTGTGGAAGCAGGCGAGGCGTCACGGGCAGGAGGGGTTGAATCCGATGGGGCGGTGGGTGCGGGGGGCTGCGCATTGGCGGATGGTGCGGCTGATTCGGCTCCGCGAGAGGCAGCAACCGGCTCGCCCGTGGATGGGGGGAGAATGCGCGGAGCTTCTTCGGAGAGTGCCGGTTCAGCCGTCTTGCGCTCGGGATACTGTCCTTCGCCGGGATAGGGAGACTCGATGGCTTTCGCGACAGCCGGGGTTGCAGAGACCGACTCCTGGGGCAGCTGCTTGCGCTTCTCTTCTTCCTTCTTGCGTCGATCGCCCTCTTCGGAGAGGCGGAGCTCCTCTTCCATCTGGAACTTGAAGTCGTTGGAAGCCTTGCGGAACTCGTACATCAGCTTGCCGATCTGGCGGCCGATCTGCGGGAGGCGGCGGGGTCCGAAGACGACAAGAGCCATGACCATGAGGATGAGCGAATCGGCCATGCCGATGCTTCCCAGCAGGATTGTCGGATGAACTCCCATGAAGGGTAATGATAACTGTCCCAAGAGGCTAAGGACAAAGACACGAAAGGGCCATTACGGGAGTGACACCGCTGCAACTCTCTGGCCGGCCAAACATCTATACTTGTGACGGGCTGCAACAACCCCGTGGGCGGATTCTTTCTCTCGGAGAAGGCGCGCTCACTGCAGCCATGGGCCGGAAGATGGCCTTGCTTTCAACATCCCCGTTCGGCGCGAGCTGGACTGAAGGCGGAATACAGTGAATCTCGTAATCGACGACTTGACGGCGACCTCGCCGGAGGCCGCGAGCGGTTGCAGCCTCGAGAACTATCTTGCACTTCCCGACCATACGATGGACGAGCGGATTACGCAAGCGCGCGCGCGGCTCGGATCGGCGACTGTGATGCTCGGACATCACTACCAGCGCGACGAAGTGATTCGTTTCGCCGATTTCACCGGGGACAGCTACAAGCTGTCGAAGATTGCGGCAGAGACCGATGCCAGGTACATCGTGTTTTGCGGCGTGCACTTTATGGCCGAGAGCGCCGATGTGCTGGGACGCGAGGGCCAGCAGGTGATTCTGCCTGACCTGAACGCGGGCTGCTCGATGGCTGACATGGCGGAGATTTCGCAAGTAGAGGATTGCTGGGAAGTGCTGGAGCGCTTCGGACTGGCGGACGAGACGATTCCGATCACCTATATGAACTCGACGGCGGCGATCAAAGCGTTTTGCGGCGAGCATGGGGGTTTGGTGTGTACATCATCGAACGCGGAAAATGCGTTCGAGTGGGCGTTGCAAAGGGGCAAACGGATTTTGTTCCTGCCGGATCAGCATCTGGGGCGGAATACGGGCTTCGCGATGAGAATTCCGCTGGAGCTGATGGCCGTGTGGGACCCGTGGGGATTGCAGGGCGGGCAGACGAAACAGAGCCTTGCGGAGAGCCGTGTGCTCTTGTGGAAGGGGCACTGCTCGGTGCATCAGCGATTTCTGCCCGGCCATGTGGATGCGGTACGTGCAAAGTATCCTGGAATTCAGGTGATCGTACATCCGGAGTGCCGCTGGGAAGTGTGCCAGAAGGCCGACGCTCTGGGTTCGACGGAGCAGCTGATTGCACTGGTGGAGCAGGCGCCGGAAGGCGCGATGTTCGCGATCGGAACCGAGATTCACCTGGTGAATCGACTGGCGAAGCGCTTTGCCGCGGAGAACAAGAAGATCATCACACTGGATGACACAGGCTGCCTGTGCACCACCATGTATCGCATCAGCCCACAGCATCTGGCCTGGGCGCTGGAGAATCTTGTAGAGGGGCGCGTGGTCAATCGCATCCAGGTGCGGCCGAGCGTGAAGCACTGGGCGCGTGTCGCGTTGGATCGAATGCTGGAGATTGGATAGAGGGCAGAGCGGTTTCTAATTCTCCTCGATGGGTTCCGTGAATTTAAGTTCGTTTCCGAATTCGTCCTTGACGCGAAAGTCCCGGTTGCCCCAGGGCCTTCGTGTGATTTCCTGCGTCATGAGCGCGCCGCTTCGCTGTAGCTCCGCACAGATCACATCGAGTTCAGCGCAGAAAATGTGAATTCCGATTGGCGAATGCTGACGGCTGCTATCCAGAAAGAGATGGAGGGCAACGTCGTCTCGTTCGACGATTGCATAGTCGGCCATTCGCATGGCGATACGGAAGCCAAGCTTCTGCTCATAGTAGGCCAAGGCTCCTTGCAGATCAGCCGACGGGATCTCCGGTGCAACACGGGTGATCTTCGCCATCCCACCTCCTTTTGCCTGCGACTGAACACAGACAACTCATACGCGGGCCCTATCCATCCCCTTCACTTCTTCTCAGTCTTCGTCCCCGCATCGGCAGAGCTTCCGTCCTGGACGCCACCGGCCGCGGTCTTCCACGCAGCCTGCACTGCGGGCGGTAACTTGTCCATATGGCTCAGGAACGTGGTCACCTGCCACATCTCCTGCTCCTTAAAGCTGGTCTTCCATGCCGGCATTCCGCTGAGCCGTACGCCATGCTGAATGATGTAGAAGTTTTGATTCTCCGGCATGTCCGGCGCGTCCTCTGCAAACTGAGGCGCACGCGGATAGAACGAGTCCCCGAAGGCGGAATGCGTATGAACCACATCCCCATGGCAGCCCGCGCAGGCTGACTGGTAGATCTTCATCCCCGCGAGAAGATTGTCGTCGGTGGGCTGAATTGGATTCTGGACGCTGGGCGCCCTTCGATCCACTGACGCGTCCAGCGCAGGCATTGCAATCTTCATTTCAAGCGAACCCATCGCAGCATCGGCGCGAGGATCAACAAAGCCAAAGCGCACGTAGCAAACAAGCGCCAGCAGGACAAGGACGCCGGCTGCGACAAATCCCAAGAGGAATCGAATCATGGGGAAGCTTCCTCCAATTGGCTCGGCTTACTCAATCACTTTGAGTTCTGCTTCTTGATCGGCGAGCGAGCTGCCACCGACCCAAATATCGTACGTCGTCGCCTCCACGATGCGCTTGACTTCGACGTTGTAAAAGCTCAACTCATCGAAGTCGAGTGGAAAGGTGACATGTTTTGTCTCGCCCGGTGCAAGCTTGATGCGGGTGAAACCTTTCAGTTCGCGCACGGGCTGCTCAACGCTGGCCTCGGTGTTGCGTATGTAGAGCTGCACGATTTCGGTTCCGGCGACGCTCCCGGTGTTCGTGACATCGACGCCCACCGTCGCGAGTGGCGCCCGGCTGGTGAGTGCCTCCTGCAGCGGAAGCTCGGCCCGGCTGACGGTTGGCTTGGAGTAACGAAAGCGCGTGTAGCTCAGTCCCCAGCCAAAGGGAAACAGCGCCGAGTTCTGTTCGTCGACGTAGCGCGAGACGAACTTTTCCTCTGAATTCGTCGGCATGTGGGTGAGATCGACGTTCCTGGCAGGACGGCCAGTAGGGAGTTGCGCGTAGTAAAGCGGCTCCTGGCCCACGGCGCGCGGAAAGCTTGAGGGGAGCTTAGCTGAAGGATTAACGTCGCCGAAGAGAATGTCAGCGACAGCGGGGCCAGCCTCGATGCCGGGGCTCCACCCTTGCACGATTGCCGGAACATGCTCGGCAGCCCACTTGAGCACCAGAGGACGGCCGGAAAGGACGACCAGGATGACGGGCTTGCCGGTTGAGGCAACGGCTTCGAGGAGTTTTTCCTGATTGCCGGTGAAGCCGAGACGCACACGGCTCGCGGCTTCGCCCTCCATCCAGTTTGCCGGCTCGCCCAGCGCTAGGATCGCGACATCCGATTGCTTTGCGGCTTCGACGGCTTCGGCGATGCTCTTCTCGTCGTCAGGCAGAGGCTCGGATGAGTTGCCGGCGACAGAGCCTCCGAATGTGACGGTCTGAAGAATCTTCTCGTCCACGCCGGCAAGCGGACCACAACCCACCGAGTAGATCAGGCGGTCGCCGAGCCGCTCACTTAGCTCCTGCTTGAGCGTGATGACGTTCTTTGGGTCGCCTGCGGACCATGCACCGAGAAGATCGCGCGCGTCGTCGGCAAGCGGGCCGATGAGAGCAATCTTCTTTGCCTTGGATGTGAGGGGCAAGAGCGTGCCGATGCCTTCGACGGGATCGTTCTTCAGCAGAACCATGGTTTCGTCGGCGACTTTACGTGCACTGGCGCGGCGTTCCGGAGTCGGCTCGTAGGCTGGACCGGGCGTTGTGTAGGGGTGGTCGAAAAGGCCGATCGCGAATTTCACGCGCAGAATGCGGCGAACGGCTTCATCGATCACGCTCTCGGGAATCTTGCCCGACCGCACCTGTGAGGCGAGTGTGGTTCCGAAGAGATTGCCCTCCATGTCCATGTCGAGACCGGCTTCGAGGGCTTTGCGTGCAACCGTGGGACCGTCGCCAATCGAGTGATTCATCAGCTCGCCCACAGCGCCCCAGTCGGAAACGACAAATCCGCCAAAGCCCCACTCCTTGCGGAGGATTTGAGTAAGTGTGAGCGGATTGGCGGTGGCAGGAATTCCGTTGATGGAGTTGAACGCGCTCATGACTGTCGCTACGCCAGCTTCGACTGCGGCCTGGTAGGGAGGCAGATAGACCTGGCGCAGCGTCTGCTCGCTCATGTCGGTGGCGTTGTAGTCGCGACCGGCGATGGCGGCGCCGTAAGCGGCGAAATGCTTGACACAAGCGGCAACCGAGTCTGGCTTGGTGAGATCGTCCTGCTGATAGCCCTTCACCCAGGCGCGAGCCATCGCGTTGCTTAGATACGGGTCTTCGCCGTTCGACTCGACGATGCGGCCCCAGCGAGGATCGCGCGCGATGTCGACCATGGGAGAGAAGACCCAGTCAATGCCGTCGGCGCGTGCTTCGACGGCTCCGCTACGGGCGACGATTGCGGCGGCTTCGGGGTCCCAGCTTGCGGCAACGGCGAGCGGGATGGGGAATGTGGTGTGATCGCCGTGGATGACGTCGAGACCAAAGAGAACTGGAATGTGCAGGCGGGACTTTTCGATCGCGATGTGCTGGTAGTGATTCGTTATCTCTGCGCCGACGACATTCAGCATCGACCCAACCTGGCCCTTCGCTACCAGCTCGTCGTAGGTGAGGTTGGACGCAGCAGGGCCAGTCGCGAATCCTGCGGAGTAGGACACGAGCTGGCCGATCTTCTCCTCGAGGGTCATCTTCTTCAGCAGAGCCTCGGTACGCGCGTTCACATCCTTCGAGACGAGCTGGGGGGTTGGCACCGACCGCGATTGTGCGACGCACAGGAAGGCACAAGCGGCAATCAGGAATGCAATTGGGAGAGAGCTGGAACGGAAGGCAGTTTTCATCACGGGCCATGATAACCCGTTCGCGTTTGATGCGTCAGGTGCTCTCGAAACACAACGGCTGATGGCCACTCCATGCAACGCCCGGCGCAGGCTGGCGTCCAATCAAGAGTGGCTGATTTCGTCCCCATTCGCCCGGCGGCAGCTCATGGTATTTCGTGCGAACCTGTCGCCGCACACACGCAAAATGCTCTACTCTGGCTTGTGATGCGCATGGTTCGCTGGGTTGTCACATTCCGGAAGGCAGTCTTGCTGGCATTCGAGCACGATATGCTCAATACGGCAAAGGCGGCCGCATACTCTGGCATGCTGATGCTCTTCCCGACCATGGTGGTGGTCACGACCCTGCTTGCGCTTGTCCCTGAAGGTTCGTCGATCATGGGCCAGATTCGCATTACATTCATGAACTTTCTTCCCGCGGATACCTACACACTGCTGTTGTCGTCGATGCAGACGCGGCGGTTTCAATCGGCACAGCTGGTGTTCTCCGCGGCAATCCTCAGTGTGTTTGCGGGACTCGGCATGATGCTCTCGCTGATGGAGGGATTTCGACGCGCGTACCGGCTGCCGCGAACGGAGTGGGGATTCTGGGAGCGACGGTTGCGCGCGTTGCTGCTGGTGCCGATGGTGCACATCCCGCTGGCGCTTGCGACGTTGCTTCTGGTGTTCGGACATCAGATCGAACATTGGATGGTGGAGAACTCAGCGCACGAACTGCGGCACGCGGTTCTGTTCTTCTGGCGCACGGTGCGGTGGGCGATTGCACTGGTGACCAGCGTGACCGTGCTCGGGGCGCTCTATCACTTCGGGACGCGGCGCAAGGAACACTGGTCACATGTGATGCCGGGTGCAATCGGCGCAGCGGCTGTGTGGTTTCCTGCGACGCTGGCGTTCGGCTGGTACGTCACCACGTTCGCTAACTACTCGCGTTTCTACGGTGGGTTTGGCGCAGGCATCGCAACGCTGGTGTGGCTCTATCTGACTTCGTTCAGCGCACTGCTGGGAGCCGAACTGAACGGCGTCCTTTTTCGAGCGCGCCTGGAACAGAACGCGAATCTCGATCTTCCTGAAACATTCGTTTCACGCTGAGGATGGTTAGCGCGGCGCATGGTGCTTGCATGGGCTCTCAGGCTCTTGTCAAAAGCACCTGAGGCGCAACGTGTAGAATAAAGCGGCGTCCCTTCGTCAACCCCAACCCTTGCACACACAACCAGTCTGGAGCCCTGTTGATGCAGCACGCAGAAACGAGCCTGAGTGAATCCCCCATTCAACGCCGAGCGAAGATTGTCGCGACGCTGGGGCCCGCATCAAATACCGAGCCGGTCTTTCGTGAGTTAGTCCGCGCAGGCGTCGACGTTGTTCGTCTGAATTTTTCGCATGGGACACATGAGGAAAAGCTGGAGCTCATCCAGATGATTCGCAAAGTGAGCCGCGAGGAACACAAGCCACTGTGCATTCTCGGCGATTTGCAAGGGCCAAAGATCCGGACGTCGAAGCTGAAGGATCATCAACCGGTGCTGTTGAAGGCAGGCGGCCGATTGACCATTACGCCGCGTGAAGTTCCGGGTACGGCATCGCTTGTGGGAACGACGTTCAAGACGCTGGCGGAGAACGTGGAGCAGGGGTCACGCATTCTGCTTTCCGACGGATTGATTGAATTACGCGTGCACGAGGTAAACGGGGCTGACGTTGTCTGCGACGTGATTAACGGTGGAATGCTGGGAGAAAACAAAGGCATCAATCTCCCCGGAATTCCGGTGCGTGTGCCGTCGCTCACCGACAAGGACTCGCAGGATCTTGAGTTCGCCCTGAAGAACGGAGTGGATGCAATCGCAGTTTCTTTTGTTCGTACCGCCGAGGACGTGCGCATCGTGCGCAATCGTGTTTCGGCTTATGGCGGCGAGACATGGGTGATCGCGAAGCTGGAAAAGCCGCAGGCAATCGAGCATCTCGACAGTATTCTGCAGGCAGCAGACGGCATCATGGTGGCACGTGGCGACCTCGGCGTCGAGGTTCCGCCAGAGCAGGTGCCGGCCATTCAAAAGCACATTATCCGGCGGGCAGCAGAATACGTGAAGCCAGTGATCACGGCGACGCAGATGCTGGAGTCGATGATCGATAATCCGCGACCGACCCGCGCCGAGGTCTCCGACGTGGCCAATGCTGTCTATGACGGCACGGATGCTGTGATGCTTTCGGGCGAGTCGGCAGTGGGCAAGTATCCGGTGCAGGCGGTCGGCATGATGGCGCGCATCGTCAGCGAGGCCGAGCGGCATATCAAAGAGGAGCAGGAGACACGTGCAGAGGCGCGGGTGAGGCAGACCCACCTGTCGATTGCGGAGACGATTTGCGAGGCAACGGCGCATGCAGCGGACGATCTCGATCTGCGCGGGATCGCGTTGTTCACGGAGTCGGGCGCAACGGCTAGGCAGCTTTCGAAGTATCACCCGACTTCGCCGATCTTTGCCCTGAGCCCGATTGAAGTGACGATCAATAGGATGAATCTGCTGTGGGGTACGATACCTGTGCGCTGTCCGAAGGTGAATTCGACCGAAGCGTTGGTGGATGTGGCGGAGAGCTTGCTCGAGCAGTATGGCTATGTGCGCAATCGCGAAGTGATCGCAATCGTCGCCGGCACCCGGACCCGATCGGGTTCAACCAACTTCTTGCGGCTGCACGTGATGGGCGAGCAGAAAGAAGGGGCACGTTTCTTTGTGCCGCACCATGAAGAGACAATCCCAGCGCCCGATCTGGAGGCCAAGCAGAAGCGGCCGCGCAAGACCTTTCGGCAGTATCCTTCGCCGAATCCTCCGAAGATTTCGAATCCTTAGGAGCTGTGCGGAGAGCCCGGAAACGTAAAAGGCGCTCGGACTACAGATGAGTCGGAGCGCCTTTGTTTTGTGTGGTGACCTATTTCGCCGCCAGCTGACGCAGCACGTAGAGCAGGATGCCGCCGTGCTCGTAGTACTCGATCTCCTGCGGTGTGTCGATGCGGACAATTGCTTTGAGCAGCTTTTTCTCACCCTTCGGGCTCGAAACCGTCATTTGGAGGGTGCGGCCACTGGCAAACTTTTCCTTGAGCAGCCTGGTCAGGGCGGGGAAATCGTACACCTCTTCGCCAGTGAGACCAAGTGACTCGACGTTCTGGCCTTCTTCGAATTGCAGAGGAAGAATGCCCATCCCCACCAGGTTGGACCGGTGAATGCGCTCGAAGCTCTCGGCGATGACGGCTCGCACGCCGAGCAGGTTCGGACCCTTGGCAGCCCAGTCACGCGAGGAGCCGGAACCATACTCTTTTCCGGCCAGAATCACGAGGGGCACGTTACGCTCGGCGTATTTCACGCTGGCATCAAAGATCGACATCGGCTCGCCTTCCGGCAGCAAGCGTGTGACACCGCCCTCGGTGCCCGGCGCGAGCTTGTTGCGCAGACGCACGTTGGCGAAGGTGCCGCGCACCATGACCTCGTGATTCCCGCGGCGTGAACCGTAGGAGTTGAAGTCAGGCGTCTTGACGCCATGTTCGGTGAGATACTTCCCTGCCGGACCGGCGGTTTTGATTGAACCGGCGGGCGAGATGTGATCGGTGGTGACCGAATCGCCGAGGACTGCGAGCACGCGTGCACCGAGGATATCGGACACGGGTGCGGGTGTTTTGGTCATGCCATCGAAGTAGGGCGCCTTGCGAATGTAGGTCGAGTCGGGTTCCCACTTGTAGACGTCGCCGGTCGGAAAGCTCAATCCCTGCCAGTTGGCATCGCCGTCGGAGACAGTGGCGTACTCCCTGCGGAACCCTTCGCTGGAAACGCCTTTCTCGATGGCCGCGGCAACTTCAGCTTGCGTCGGCCAGATGTCCTTGAGGAAGACGGGCTGCCCAGACTGGTCTTTGCCGAGCGGGTCGGTGTCGAAGTTGTGGCCTATGCGGCCGGCGAGCGCGTAAGCGACGACGAGTGGCGGAGACATTAGATAGTTTGCAC
The DNA here is from genome assembly GCA_964585715.1 of uncultured Occallatibacter sp. GTDB lineage: Bacteria > Acidobacteriota > Terriglobia > Terriglobales > Acidobacteriaceae > Telmatobacter. The sequence continues at coordinate 17,420 of CAZPEZ010000006.1, read as the reverse complement.
GGACATCGACATTGACGCGGCCCTCGAAGTTGCGATTGCCGCTGAGCACGCTGACGGCAACGAGGCCGTGTTCGTCGATGGATTTGGATACGTCGGAAGGCAGCGGGCCTGAATTGCCGATGCAGGTGGTGCAGCCGTAGCCGACGACATTGAAGCGAAGCTTCTCGAGATACGGCAGCAAGCCGGATTTCTGATAGTAGTCGGTGACGACGCGTGAGCCGGGAGCGAGCGAGGTCTTGACCCACGGAGGAACGGTTAGGCCTTTCTCGACGGCCTTCTTCGCGAGCAGGCCGGCAGCGATCATCACCGAAGGATTCGAGGTGTTGGTGCAACTGGTGATCGCGGCGATCACGACCGAGCCGTGATCGAGATACTTGTCGGGATCGATGTCAAACCGTTCTTTCACTGTTGTCGTTACGTGCAGTGGCGCCTTGTCGGCGACCGCAGTATCGGTGACTGTCGTTGTGCGCTCCCATGCAGCGGCAGTGCGGGTACCGAGCGGCTTGGCCGTTGGTGCGAGCAGCGAAGGCAGCTGTTGCGCGAAGCTGGCCGCAGCGTCCTTCAGCAGCACTCGATCCTGTGGACGCTTGGGGCCGGCGACGCTGGGCTCGACGGCGCTGAGATCGAGTTCGAGGGTCTGCGAGTATTCGGCCTCTGGCGCGCCGGCGGTGTGGAAGAGGCCCTGTTCTTTGTAGTAGGCCTCGACGAGTGCGATCTGTTCTTCGCTGCGGCCTGTGAGGCGCAGGTAGCGGAGTGTTTCGGCGTCGACGGGGAAGATGCCGCAGGTCGCGCCGTATTCGGGAGCCATGTTGCTGATGGTGGCGCGATCGGCCAACGGTAACTGCGTTATGCCTTCCCCATAAAACTCTACAAACTTACCAACAACTCCGAGCTTACGCAGAGCCTGAGTCACGGTGAGGACGAGGTCGGTTGCCGTCGCACCTTCGCGCAGCTTGCCGGTGAGCTTGTAGCCGACGACCTGCGGGACCAACATGCTCACGGCCTGACCGAGCATGGCGGCTTCGGCTTCGATGCCCCCGACGCCCCAGCCAAGCACGCCGAGGCCATTGATCATCGTGGTGTGCGAGTCGGTGCCGACGACCGTGTCAGGGTAGGCAAGGTTCTCGCCATTTACGTCGGCGGTGAAGACGACGCGCGCGAGGTACTCGAGATTGACCTGGTGGCAGATGCCCATGCCCGGAGGCACAGCGCTGAAGTTGCGGAACGCGGTCTGGCCCCACTTGAGAAAGGCGTAGCGCTCGCGGTTGCGTTGGAATTCGAGGAGCGAGTTGGCGTCATACGAACCTGCGGTGCCGAATTCATCGACCTGCACGGAATGGTCGATGACCAGCTCGGCAGGGATCAGTGGGTTGACCAGCGCAGGGTCGCCGCCGAGAGTCTTGATGGCGTCGCGCATGGCGGCCAGGTCGACGATGGCGGGAACACCTGTGAAGTCCTGCATAAGGACGCGGGCGGGCATGTAGGCGATCTCGCGGCTGGGCTCTGCCTTGGCATCCCACTTCGCGAGGAACTCGATGTCGGCCGCGGTGACGTTGACGCCGTCTTCGCGACGGAGCAGATTCTCAAGCAGAATCTTGAGGCTGAAGGGAAGCCGGCTGAGATTGAAGCCGAGCGCCGTGAGGGCGGGCAGGCGATAAATTGTGTGTGACTTGTTGCCGGACTTCAGCGTGGCACGGCTGGCAAAACTATTCATCGGGAAACCTTTCTATCCGCACACGAGGCGGACGGGCTCGAAACGACTTGAATTGCGATCTTGAGCCGCGAGAACCCATTGCCCGGTGGACCCACGGTACAGAAGGACAGATTCAGACGGCAATTGAAACCTCAGCGCGCGAAAATCAGCGGCCACGGTCGGGTCGGCCGTGACGGAAGCGCTTAAGCAGGGGACCGGGATGGGCCGATGGGCTACGCATCGATGACGACCAAGATTTTATCGCGGAAACCGCATCGCTTGGAAGTGGCCTCGAATAGCTCCACGATCGGGCCAGCTACACTGGGGGCGACTAGAGTTCCCCGGAGGTTATGTCTATGCACCTGCGCTCGGCGCGTCTTGGGATTGTGTCCCTGCTGGTTTCGAGCCTTCCCTTGTTCGGACAGTCCACCCCTGCGCCTGCAAGCCAGTGGCACCCGGCAGACGGTACGGTCGTTCTGCACGACTTCAAATTCGGGACCGGCGAAACTCTGCCGGAATTGAAGCTGCACTACATTGCGCTGGGCACTCCGCACCGCAATGCGGCTGGACGCGTGGACAATGCGGTTCTGCTGCTGCACGGCACCGGGGGCAACGCGCACTCGCTCATGAACCCCATGTTTTCAGACGCGCTGTTTGTGCCGGGGGGAGTGCTGGATATTCAGAAGTACTTTTTGATTCTTCCCGATGACATCGGGCACGGGCAGAGCTCGAAGCCATCGGATGGGCTGCACATGCGCTTTCCCGCGTATGACTACGACGACATGGTGCGCAGCCAGAGAAGGATGCTCGGCGAGATGAAGATTGACCATCTGCGGCTTATTCTGGGCACATCCATGGGCTGCATGGAAAGCTTTGTATGGGGCGAGACATATCCCGACTTCATGGATGCTCTGGCGCCGTTCGCCTGCCTGCCGGTGCAGATTGCGGGGCGCAACCGGATGATGCGCTACATGTCGATCCAGGCAATCAAACTCGATCCGGCGTGGATGAGCGGCGAATACAAAGAGCAGCCGGCGCAGGGTTTGCGTTTGGCCGACACTCTGATCCTGGTGATGGGCTCAAGTCCGCTGCAGATGCAGAAGCAGGCGCCCACGCGCGAGGCGGCGGAGCAGTTTGTGGACAAGTACTGGGCACGGCCGGCTCCTGACGCGAACGACATGATCTACTACCTTGACGCGAGCCGGAACTACGACCCGAGCCCGCGACTGGGCGAGATCAAGGCGCCGGTGCTGTGGATCAACTCGGCCGACGACTACATCAATCCGCCGGAGCTTGCCATTGCAGAGAGGATAGTGAAGCGCATTCCGCACGCGAAGTTCATTCTGGTTCCGATCTCTGACCAGACGCGCGGGCATGGGACGCATACGATGGCCGCGGTGTGGAAAGAAGATCTGGCGGCGTTCATGCGAGAGACCGAACCGAAGCAGTAACGGCGTAGAGAGGCGGCAGCGCGTTGACAACCATCGATGCGAAACGCCGCTCCTATACTGGAGGAGACCGTTTCGGTCTGAGGTCCCTTCCCTTTTGAGCATCTGGGTCTGGTCTGCAGGACTCACTTCGCGCCTTACGGCATGGCTGATGCGTCGCTTGCCCAACGAGCGGCAGCGCCTGCTTGCGCTGACCATCGTTGCAGGCGGACTGTGCGGATTGGCCGCATGCGCATTTCATTTGAGCGTTGGGGTGGTCGAACGCATTCTGATCGAGCGCGCAGCCGCAGGGTCCGCCAACTCATCGAGTCATCTTTGGATCGCCTGGACGATTCTTTGTCCCGCTTTGGGCGGCCTCGCGTGCGGGCTTGGGCTCTACTACCTGGTTCCGGCGGCGGCGGGCAGCGGCATTCCGCAGGTGAAGGTCGCATTCGTGCGCAATTCGGGCTTCATTGCGGTATGTGATACGATCGGAAAGTTTGTTCTTTGCACGCTTCAGATCGGGTCGGGCGGGTCGCTGGGCGTGGAGGGGCCGACGGTGCACATCTGCGCTGGCGTGAGCAATTTTCTCGCGCGCGCGGCGCGGCTCAATCCCGAAAGCCGGCGGCGCATGGCGTCGGTGGGCATGGCGGCAGGCATTGCCGCGGCGTTCAATGCGCCGATTGCGGCGGTGACGTTCACGCTGGAGGAGTTGATCGGCGATCTGGATCAGACGATGCTCTCGGGCGTGATTGTGGCTGCGGCGCTGGCGGCAGTCGTCGAGCACACGGTGATGGGAGCGAATCCGATCTTTCATGTGCCGCGCACCTTCGAGCTGGGCAACGCCTCGTCCCTGGTGTGGTACGCCCTGCTGGGACTGCTGGCAGCGTTTGTCTCGGTTGCGTTCACCGACTCGCTGCTGGGCGTGCGGGCCTGGTTCAAGCGGCTGCATAAGGCGCCGAAGTGGCTGCACCCGGCGCTGGGCGGCGCGGCCACGGGCGGGCTCGCTGTAGCGGGACTTCTGCTCTTTCATCTCGGTGGCATTGCCGGCGACCCTTACAAGACCCTGACCCTGGCCTTCACGGGCACGATTCCCGTGGTGACGATGATCGCGCTGTGCCTGCTGAAACTGGGGGCGACCGTGACATCCTATTCGAGCGGTGGGGCAGGCGGCATCTTTGCACCCTCGCTCTTCATGGGCGGAATGCTGGGCGGAGCGGTCGGTTATCTCGATGTCACGATTTTTCATCATCCAGCAGATTCGATCGGAGCGTTTGCAGTTGTCGGGATGGGCGCGGTGTTTGCCGGCATCGTGCGCGCGCCGATGACCTCGGTCCTGATCATCTTCGAGATGACCCGCGGCTACGGGCTGGTGCTGCCGCTGATGATCGCCAACATGAGCGCCTTCGCGCTGGCGCGGCATTGGCGAAAGACACCGGTCTACGATGCTCTGCTGGAGCAGGACGGAATTCGGCTCCATGAGCAACCGGTTCCGGCAGACGACAGCGACCCCATCGACGATGAACCGCCACTGTTCGCCCATGCGAAGGATCATGGAACGTTTGTGGATTAGCTCAGCATTCGCGGTTGGCTACTTGGGCGGCTGCTCGCTATAGAGGGAGAGTGCGCGCAGTTCGAGATAGGGTCCGTGGAATGCGCGCAGGAGCGGTTCCGGTCTCGGATCAGACGCGGGGGCATGGAACGCACACGATGGCATTCGACTTCACGACTTAATACGAACCCGCACCGTCAAGGGAAATGCACTTCTTGGGGCTGTACGGTTCGAAAGAGGCGGGCTTAAGGGAGGCATCCTGAGCGGCGAATCGAGCGCCGCAAGCTGTTGCGAGACGGATTCCCGTTCGAGAAGAATCTGGTGTCGACGACGGATCGCATCGATCCGTTGCTCCACTTTCAGGTGGAAAGACCCGATCTCATTGGCGAAACCCGTTTCCGCGATGTCGCAAAGCACCAATCGAGCTTTCAGATTCTCGATCAGGAACCCACGAAGTAGATTTCTAGTCTCACTCACTGTCACTGGGGAATACATGGGAGAACTCTCGAGTTGAGATGAGATCCATGGCAGTTTAGGGTGAAATTCGCTCTTCTCTCATGCCTATGCCTACGCCCTTAGGCGCAGAATAGCCGCCCTTTTTCGGGTGTGTCTGTCGCTTATCGAACATTGGATTGTGTATTTAGCGGCGTATGATCCCTGCACATCTCTATACGATCGCTGCACATCTCTACGCACGTAACCCGCTCTTGATCGAAATCAAGTTCCCCGAGTCGGCTCTCTTGCGCGTTCAGGTGCAAGCCTTTTGGCTTCACGGCGCAAAGGAGTCCCATGAAATCCGTTTCAGTTCCGCGACAATACAAGAACCGCGTGCTGGCGTCGCTGCCGGCAGACGAAATGAAGCGTCTTGCACCCCACCTCTCGGCAGTCACGCTGAAAATGAATCGAACCCTGCACGATCCAAGGTCAGATGGTTGATACCGTGTACTTTTTGGAAGAGGGCATTTGTTCCGTTGTTGTGACCATGGAAACCGGAAACACCGTTGAAGTAGGCATTACCGGACGAGACGGATTTGTGGGGCTGCCCGCGTTGCTCGGCACTCGACACTCTCCGAACCGAAGCTTCATTCAAATTCCGGGACACGGCTTCAGCGTAAAGGCCAAGGTCTTGCAACAACAGTCCGAGGCCTCGAGCGAACTACGCCTGCGTTTGCAACGAGTCGTTCAAAGAATGCTGGTGCAGACCGCTCAGACGGCTGCGTGTAATCGGGTGCATGAACTCGAAGAGCGTCTCGCGCGGTGGCTGTTGATGTGCCAGGATAGAGTGCAAAGCGATCAAATACCCATCACGCAGGAATTTCTGGCGATGATGCTCGGTACGCGCCGCACCACGGTCACCGTGGCAGCCGGCATGTTGCACAAGGCTGGACTCATTGCATATTCGCGGGGACATGTCACGATACAAAATCGCGAGCACCTCGAACATGCTGCGTGCGAGTGTTATCGGATCATCCGCGAGGAATACGTGCGCCTCGGGCTGCTTTAGATTTGCCCTGATGGTCGCTCTCGCCTCGACTCAGGCTTGAAACGGTGACCAGCCGTTGCTTGCCTGTTCCCAAGACCGAGGACGGCGAGGTCGCTTCTCATTGCCTACATGAGCGCAGGCGGCTGCAGAGACCCCCATTGCTCGGCCAAGGCAAATGACGGATGTCGTCGATTCAGCTATGGCGGAATTCGCGGGACTCAGTGTTGCGGCTGCTCGTTGTAGAGGAACAGGGCGCGCAGCTCGAGATACGGCCCGTGAAACTCGCGCGGGAGCGGCGGATAGTTGGAGCCGGTGATAGCGCCCCACGCGGCGCGGTCGAGGCCCGTATCGCCGGAGCGGCCTTCAAGCTGCATATCGGTGACCTGGCCGTTGGGCAGCACCTTGAAGCGAATCTGCACGGCACCCGATTTGAGGATAGGAGGATTGACTTCGTCGGGGATCAGGGGATCCCATGTGTGCTCCGTCTCGTAGTACCAGCGGTGCAGCCAGGCGCTGAAATCGACACCCTGGGTGTCGGAGAGAACCTGCACTCCTCCGGCTCCTGCGCCGGGATGGCGCGACAATCCACCCGTGGGCTGTGCGGCAGAGTTTGCGCCTTGATTCTGCGCGGCACCGCGCATGGCGTCCCGCAGCTGGTCGGCGGGGTTCTGCGATCCCATCGCGAAGTTGGGCCGGGCCGGTACGGCGGGAGGACGCGGAGCTTCAACGGGTGACTCCGACTTGGGGGGTGTGGGAGTGGGCGCAGGCTGGACAGGCGATTCGAGCTTCGGCTGCTCGGGCCGGTGCAGGGGAGGCGTGGGCTTGTTCATGGCCTCCAGCGTCTTTTTGTCAATTTGCGGCTGCCTCTCCGGGACGGGCTTGATCTGAACCTTGGGCTGCTGGTACTTGCGGAGAAGGTCGGGCGGCAGGTCGAGATAGCTCAGATCTTTGCGCTGCTTGATGGCATCGAACGGATCGATGACCGGAGGAACACGGAAGACGTATTTCGGAATCCAGGTAATCGCCGAGAGCAGAACGATGTGCACCAGGATAGCGAGCCAGATGCCTTCGCGCAGACGAGCCCAGCGGCGCTCGTCCTCGAGTTCGCTGATCATCTCGAGCAGTTCGTGGGTGTCGTAGTCGACCCAGCGCGAGGTGGCGCGGCCCCGGGGCTGCGGTTCCTCTTCGGCGAGCGCGACTTGCTGACCGGCTCCGGCGGGTTCTGGGCTGGCCGGCTGGTTCGGATCGTCGACCCTGGTTGGCGTCTCGGTGATGGGCATTCACACAACGGGAACCGCAACGACGTTCAACGATTCCGTTTTGAGTCCTTTCCATCTATTTTCTCATTCATTGAGAAAGTAGCCAATGACTGAGGGGGAGCGACCAAACCGTACAATGAATCTTTTGGAATGGACGGATTCCGAGGGGGAAAGGGACCGGTTTGAAGCAGTTTTTTCTTAAAGTTGCGGCGAAATGGAAGCTGGTGATCCTGCCTGCGCTGCTCAAGCTCGGTTTCTGGGGTGCAGGTGCGGCGGCACTGCTCGATTCGTCGTCGATTCCGATCCCGATGGACCTCCTGATTGCCGGCTGGGTGTGGAACGATAAGGGGCATTTTTGGCTGTATTGCCTGATGGGTGCCATCGGGTCGGCGATCGGTGGGCTAGTTCCCTATGGAATTGGACGGGCGGGCGGCGAGCTTTTCTTGCTGAAACGCGTGAATCGCGAACGCTATGAGAGGCTGCGTGACCGGTTCGAGCGTCAGGAGTTTCTGGCAGTCATGATTCCCTCGATGCTGCCACCGCCGACGCCGTGGAAGATGTTCGTCTTTGCCGCGGGCGTGTTCGAGATGAGGGTGTTGCCCTATATGGTGGCGGTCGCTGCGGGACGCCTGGTGCGCTGGCTGATCCTGTCGCTTCTGGTTCTGAAGCTGGGACCGGGCGCGGTTGGGCTGGTCCAGCATCACGCGCTGACAGCGCTGCTCGTTGTGGGTGGGCTGGCTGTCGTGGGGTTCGCGTGGTGGTGGATGCGACGGCGGCGCGCGGAGAGCCAAGTTGCGAAAAACCTGTAATGATCGCAGATCCCAGCCGAGCCGGTATCCGATCTCAATGAAATAGGAACGACTCTCCGACTCGTCAGATGCGAGCTTCTGCAGCGTCGGGTCCCTTGAGGCGGCGCAGCAGCACTGGCACGCCAAACGCGAGACCTGCGACAATCCCTGTCGAGAACAGATCGTTGCGGTAGAACGGAAGAGCCGCAACATAGCAGTCGCGCAGACCGGCGAGCGTTTGCGGGTACATTGCGCTGCCGAGCCAGACGACATAGTTGGACGCGATGAAGAACGATGTCGGGCCGAGGAGGACGCCGGCGGCGACGCGAACGAAGGTCGTACGAGTGTGGAGCAGGATCCAACCGAGCGCCATGGCCATCGCGTACCAGGCCCAGGTGATGACATAGCCCTGCCAGTGGAAGGGATAGGCGTAGATCTGCGTGGTCAGGAAGTAGTCGGTGGCCATGAGCACGGCCAGGGGAGCGAGCATCTCGCGCCAGGAGCGGCGGGCGCCGAAGTAGAGCAGCGCGGCCCCCACTGCCGTGAAGTTGAACCAGCCAGGATGCGGATAAGCAGCCAAGAGGAGGCGGCTCAAGACGGCCACCAGAATCAGCAGGTATGCGGGCATCGACGCCTCCAAGCGCGAACGAATCCCTGAAAGGTCTGTCAGGGCAATAGAAGCACTGTTTCCATTCTGACGGGCCCGCTTGGGAAGGTCAACCTGCGAGACAAGCGCCAAGCAGGTTCAGGCGCTGGAGCTTGACCGAGGGACCTAGGCTCTTCGCTTGGCGCGCGATCGGGCTTTCCTCTTGTGCCCACTGGCATGCGGCCTGCTGTTCCGGGTCGAGACGGCGCTCAGACTCGTTACGTGCCCGCGATGACGGTAGAGGACAGCGGGACGAAGCGATGCACCGACGAGGTGTTCTGCGGAGCTGGGATTGTCGTCGTATGCCGGGTCGAGCATGGCGATGACGGCGATGGCGCGGGTGCGATAGTGCCGGGCCCACTGCGTCTGCATCAGGGTGTGCTGCACGGACAGCCAGTAGTCACGATCGGAAGCAAGCGCATTTTGTGGGGCGTCGGCGGCCAATGTGCGCGCCGGTGCGCCGTCGTTGAGCAGGGACAAAAAGTCGTCGAAGCGAACGAGGTTGACGCCGATCTGGTAGACGAGATGGCTCAGAGCCATCTGTTGCGGCCCGGTGAGGCGGTCGAAGTTGCGGCAATAGGCGCGGGCGTTGTAGACGGCCTGGATGGCGGCGATCCGCAAGAGTTGCGTAGCTTCACCGTCGGTGATCTGCGGAGCTAGTGCCGGAATACGGCGGCGGAATCCATTCTTGTGCCACGCTGCAAAGCGGGTCCGGTATTGCGCGAGGATCACATCGAGGCGATCGGCGTCCAGGCCGGCGGCAACCCAGAGATCGGCAGACGAGGGCTCCAGAAACGGGTGGGGATTCAGAGGATCGGGCTGCACGTGCGGACGTTCGGGCAAATCGAGCGTGAAGCCGGCGCCGATCAGCGGATGGCTGGTCTTGGGATCGGGATAGCCGGCGAGAACCCATCCCTCATGGCGCTTGTCACGCAGGGCTTCCATCAGGTCGCTGAGGTTGAACTTGATGTCGGAATCTTTAAAGCTGCGCAAGATTTGGACGGCGGGCGAATCTGTGGTGGCGGGCTCCGTATCCACTGGTGAAGTCGATGGTGCAGGTACGGGCACGGCATTGGCAGGTTGCGCGGCAGGCCGGGCCTGCTGATCGGAGACGCTTGAGCCTGGATTGGTCGCATCCTGGCCGACCGCCTGCGCAACGCAGAGAGCTGCGGCGAGAGCGACAACGAGTTGCGCGACGACGAGACGCATGGAAGAGAAGTGTCTATCAATGACAATGCCGAAAACTTCGTCCGGACGCAATAACCTAAGCGAGGGATGTTTGCGAATGGTAATCAGATTTTCCTGATCTCACCGGTGCTGAAAAGGGAAACCCTGCCTGCCCACTGTTGTCGCGGCTACTTTTGGACGCGACCTCCCATGCCCTCCGCAGCTTCGTCGTGGTTATCGACGATGTAGGTCCATCCGCTCAACACCGAGGCGCGCCCTGTTCCGCGAGATGAGAAGCGCAGATCGGAGAATTCGACGGTGGTCCAGGTGCGGCCCGGCGGGAGTTGCGGTGGATCGGCTCCCGGCTCGGGATACTGGCCGATGTCGCGCACGACAGCCCATGTCCCCCAGTCGAGGTAGACCTGACCGAGCAGGGTACGCTTGGCGGCTTCGACTGCTGGCGTGTCCGTCGGTTTGTAGAGCACATCGCGCGGGGCTTCGCTGTCGATGGAACCGATGTGCGTGTCGACTTCGGCGGTCTGGTAGTAGTTCGGGGTCTCGAGGATGGCGTGCCATCGGAATGGATTCACCGGATAGGGCTCGATGGCCATGCGCGTGACGGGAGCCGTGGCAACCTGTGTGTTGTTCAGCATCGCTTCGGCCTGCGCATGCTCCGTCCAGCGCCAGCACCACAGAAAGACCATGCCGGTCAGAGCAAAGATGGCCCAGCCTCGCCCGCGGAACTGCGTGCGGCGCGCTCCGATCTCATGATCGGCGAGACCAAAAAGCCATGGAAAAATGAGTGCAGAAAAGAGCAATCCCCACAGAATGGGTTCGGCGATGAAGACAAAGCTGCCGGCGTACCAGCGCGGGTTGAAGGGGAAGAAGGGACGGACGCCATAGTTGTTGGTCCAGTCGAGCAGGATGTGCGAGGCTGCAGCGACGAAGGCGGCGAGGTAAACCCAGCCCCAGCGGACCGGCGCCGTGGGCGCTTTTCCCCTTTGGTCCGGGTTCGTGGCCCGGCGTAGGGCTCGGCTCTCGCGCCATCGGTGAAAGAGCCACGCGAGGGCGGTGGCGACGAGGGCAACGAAAGGCACGGCAACAAAGGTGTGCGTGATGCCGCGATGATGCTTGAGCTCCTCAACAGGGCCGGCGAATCCCCAGAAGACATCGAGATCCGGCGCTTCGGCCGCGAGCGTAGCCGCCAGAGTGGCGTACGCGGTTTTCCGATTGAAACCGGCGCGGCCGATACATGCGCCAGTAAGAAAGTGCGTGATGGGCTCCATGGCTCGCTGGTTCCATGGTAACCGGATGGGCAAAGCGACAGAGAGGCCGTGAGAGCAGAGGCAGAGGCAATGCAGCGTGATCCTGCGCCTCAAGATCTGAGCCGTGTTAGCGGCATTTGGGCCCACCGCAGGTGGCTATAATCCCCGCATGGACGGGAAGAACCCCTCAAACCAAGTGCTGAAACGAGTGGAGGAACTGCGCGCGGAGCTACGCCGCCATGAACACCTGTATCACGTGATGGACTCCCCGGAGATCTCGGACGCCGCCTACGACGCGCTGATGAACGAGCTGAAGAAGCTCGAGCGCGAGCATCCAGAGCTGGTGACGCCCGACTCTCCGACGCAGCGTGTGGGCGGCAAGCCAGCGGAGGGGTTCAGGAAGGTCGCACACTCGCGGCCGATGCTGAGCCTGGACAACGCGTACAGCGAGGAGGAGCTGGCGGACTGGGACCGGCGGGTCCATGAGCTGGCGGGAAGTCTGCCGGTGGAGTACACGGCGGAGCTGAAGCTAGACGGGCTGAGCGTGGCGTTGACGTATGGGCTGATCGAAGACGGCGGGGCGAGATTGTTGACCGGAGTGACGAGAGGCGACGGACAGATCGGCGAAGATGTGACGACGAACGTCCGTACGATTCGAAGCGTGCCGATTTCGATTCCTGCCTCTGCGCTCAAAAAGCTTGGCCTCGCGCAGGCATTCGAAGTGCGCGGCGAAGTGGTGATGCCGGAGAAGGCGTTCGCACGAACCAATGAGGAACGCGTGCGCGAGGGACTGCCGGCCTTTGTGAATCAACGCAACTCGGCTGCAGGAACAGTGCGCACGCTGGACCCAAGCGTTGTGGCGAAGCGCGGACTGGCTTTTTTTGCTTATTTTCTGGTGATCGAGGGGGAGTACTACGCGGCAGGACAGGATGCAACGCTCGATGCGTTGACGACTCTTGGCTTTCGCGTGAATTCCCACCGCGGGCGTATGCACACGGTCAAGGAGATGATGAAGTTCATCGAGCGAGCCGGGGAGCAGCGCGAGACGCTGGGCTACGAGATCGACGGCGTGGTGCTGAAAGTGGATGCGCATGGGACGCAGCAGCGCCTGGGCTACACGGGGCGCGCGCCGCGGTGGGCAATCGCCTACAAGTTCACAGCCGAGCAAGCGGTGACCAAGATGATCGACATCCTGATCACCGTGGGGCGCAGCGGAAAACTAACGCCGACAGCCATGCTGAACCCGGTCTTCGTCGGCGGAGTCACGATCAGCCGCGCCACGCTGCACAACGCGGACTGGATCGAGCGCATGGGACTGAGGATCGGCGACTGGGTCAAAGTGGAACGCGGCGGCGACGTGATCCCGAAAGTGGCGGGAATCGTAGAGAACGCCGAACACCCGCGCGGGAACCTCCGATTCGCTTTTCCCGTGAAGTGTCCCGAATGTGGGAGTGACGTCGTACGCGAAGAGGGCGAGGCCGACTATCGCTGCGTGAACGTAGACTGCCCTGCCCTGCTGCGCGGCACGCTGGAGCACTGGGGTGCCCGCGGTGTGATGAACATCGAAGGCTTGGGCGAAGCATCGGTGGCTGCGCTCCTGGAAGGCGGTGCGGTGAAGCGTGTCGCCGACCTGTATGCATTGACCGAGGAGAAGCTGGCGTCGCTCAAGCAGGAAGTGGAGCGGGATGGCGTCAAAAAGGAGCAGCGCGTCTTCGGGCCGGTGGAGATCAAGAAGCTGCTCGACCAGATAAGAAAATCGAAGGACGCCGGGCTGGCGCGGGTTCTGATGGGCTTGAGCATTCGTTTCGTCGGTGAGCGCACGGCGGAGCTGCTGGCGCAGCAGTTCGGGTCGATGGCCGCGATCGTGCAGGCGAGCGCGGAAGAGTTGGAGCGCGTGGAAGAAGTGGGTCCGCGCATCTCGCTCTCGATCGCGGAGTTCTTCGCCCGCCCGGTGAATCGTGAGCTGATCGAACATCTGAAGACCGCTGGAGTTGTCATGACGGCGGAGAAGAAGCAACGCACGACGCAGCTGGCGGGGCTGACGTTTGTGCTGACAGGCACTCTGCCGAACCTTTCGCGCGAAGAGGCGAAAGCGATGATCGAAGCGGCAGGCGGCAAGGTCGCCGGCTCCGTGAGCAAGAAAACGAATTATGTGGTGGCGGGCGCGGACGCAGGATCGAAGCTGGACAAGGCGCAGGAGCTGAAGGTGCCGGTGCTGGACGAATCGGGGCTTCTGAATCTTCTCCAATCCTAAAGTCTAAGCCGTTCTAAGCGTGGGTTAAGCGATTGATCGACGCCGAGGGGTGGGAACGATGCGGGCGCTGCGTTTTTCACGCTCCTGCTCGCGCTTCCAGGCCTCGGCTCGCCAGGCGAGCGAGTTATACGCAGGACGGTCTGGCGGGAGCGGTGCTTCGACAGGGCCGTCCCCGCCCCGCGCGGTGATCAGGCGCGCCGGAGAGTCCAGCTCATCCTGGTAAGTGGCGGGCAGCGCCAAGGTGCGCAGCGGGATGAGTGAGCTGGGGCGGAAGTCAGGCTCGTGTCCGCCGCAGCGGGGGCCGGCTTCGGCTCGGTAAGACCCTCTTCCTTCTGCAATGCCGCTAAACGCACAGCGATGGTGCGAGCCATGAAGTCGTCGACAAGTTTGTGGAGGCAGGTCTGTCCGCACAGATGATTGGCCTTCAGGCTCATGCGAGCCTGCGAGTTCCAGCCACTGATGCGGAGTTCCTGCCCGTGTTCGTAGGCGACGAACCAGTGGTTGGTTTGTTGCTTGTCTCTACCGCAGATGTCGCACGAGATGGCCTGGCGAATCACCGGACCTTGCTCCTCCAGACGGGATGCTTACACCCATTTTCATCGCAGAATTGGAGAGATGGCTGAGTTGAAATGCGGGAGAATCGGTGGATGTCGCAATTCTGAACAGACTGCGGAGCTGGTTCCTGAAACAGGAACGCTAATCGATCTTTTTGGAAAATGGACAGACCTGCAGCATCGGAGATTGCTCTGCGCTACTGGCGCGGAGCGAAGTACCCCGATCGCGTGCGCACCTGATAGCGGCGATCGTTGCAATAGAGATAGATGGTGCGGAATGAGCCGTCCATATTGAACGCGGCAGGGATGTAGTTGATCGCGTACTGGCTGCGCAGCTCCTCTTCAATCTGTTTGAAGCTGTTCGACATCTCCTCGACGGAAGGCGGAAAGAGGATGGTGCCCCCGGTCGCCGTAGCCATGTCGGAGAGGACCTTGTCGCCCCGGCCGCGACTGGGAGTCCAGTTGGTGCTGATCGCATAGATGATGGTGTCGGCGCGCTGGCACATCTTGATGGCTTCATCAGGATGAACCCGGCTCTGGTTGTCGTCGCCGTCAGAGATGAGGATCATCGCTTTGCGGACGGGCTCCTGTCCGCGCGAAATATCGAGCAGCTTGTCGCGGCAGGCTGTATAGACGGCGTCGAAGAGGGCGGTGCCGCCGCCCGGACGCATGCGATTGATCCCGGTCTCGAGTGCGTCGGGGTTGTTTGTCCAATCCTGCTCGATAGTGGGTGTTACATCGAAGCCCATGACGAACGCGCGATCGCTTTTGGGTTTGAGGATGTCGAGAAGGAACTCCGTGGCCGATTGCTGCTCGAACTGGAAGCGGGTACGAATAGAGGTGCTGGCGTCAACCACGATGCCGACGCGCAGAGGCAGATTGATCTGCTGACGGAAAGAGTTCACCCGCTCCGGGGCGCGCTGGTCATCGAGGAGCGCGAAATCGTTGAGCTTGAGGTTGGGGATGTAATGCCCGTGCCGATCGGTGACGGTGAAGATGAGGTTGACTTCATTGACGCCCAGGCGGATGGTGGGGGTGTTCTCATCGGCACCAGGTTGGGACGCAGGTGCTTGCGCGCCCGACTGCGAAGCGGCGGGAGCGGGGGTTGCCGGGGCTGGTGTTTGCGCAGGAGAGGGCGATGTTGGTTGCTGCGCATGCGAAACCGCGACGGAAGTGCACGCCGCAAGAACCAGTCCGAACAACTTTCGATTCATATCTCTCAAATTCTACCAACCTTGGATTGAACGCAAGTTACCGATGGCATTGCCATTTCAGGTTCGCGAATCGCCTTGGAGACGGGTCAGAAAGCCCTCGAGCTCCTGCGGCAGGGGTGCCTCCAGCTGCAACGGCTTGGCGGTGATAGGATGCGTGAATTCAAGCTGCGCGGCGTGAAGGAAATTGCGCCCGAGCCGGAGTTTCTCCGCTTCCTGCTTGCGGCCCACGTTTTGCTCGGTGAGCTGGCCGGCGGCGCCGTAGAGCGTGTCGCCGACAACAGGATGTCCGATAGACGCCATGTGAACGCGAATCTGATGGGTGCGCCCCGTCTCGATGCGCACGCGAACCAGAGTGAATTTGCCAAAGCGTGTGGAAATGTGCCGGATCACTTCGTAGTGAGAGACGGCGGAGCGGGCGTTTTCGGTAGCGCGGGTGGTCATCCGCGTGCGCCGCACGGGGTCGCGGCCGATGGAGTCGCTGATGGTGCCCTTGGATCGTTCGACCGAACCGTGGACAAGGGCTAGGTAGGTCTTGCTCATCTTGCGGCCGGAGAACAGGCGCGCAAGTGCAGCGTGGGCAGTGTCGTTCTTGGCCACGACGATGAGGCCGCTCGTCTCTTTGTCGAGGCGATGGACGATACCGGGACGCAAATCGCCGCCAGTCGATGACAGGGCGCGAAAGCGGTGGAGAAGGGCGTTGACCAGTGTGCCGCGATTGCGTGCGTCGTCGGTGGCGCCGGAGCCCGCGTGGACCATCATGCCGGCGGGTTTGTTAATCACCGCAAGGTCAGCGTCTTCGTAGACAACGTCGAGAGCGATGTCTTCGGCAATGGCTTTGAGCGGCACAGGGCGCGGGTCACCGGTGATGACGATTTGTTCGCCGCCACGAAGTTTGTGCGATGGCTTGGGGTGCGCGCCATTGAGCAGCACGTCGCCCTGTTCGAGGAGCAATTGGACGCGGGAGCGGCTGACAGGAGTGAGCGCGCTTGCGAGAAAGTGATCGAGTCGCCGGCCTGCAGCTTCGAGCGGGACGACGACAGTGCGTACGTCACTCATTGGGGACCTCGACAGCGCTGCCAACCGGGATCGCATCGGAGGAGCGCGTCTGGCTTTGATCGAACAGAAGAAGCATGCCGAGAAGAACGAGCACGACCGAAGCGAGCTGCGGTCCGTCGACTGAGCCGCTCAGCACGGAGCCTCGGCCCTCTATGTCGCGAAAGAACTCCGTGAAGTAGACCACGGCTGCGATTGCAAGGAGAGCGGCGCCGGCGACGTCCCCGGGCCGGCGACGATGAGGCGTCCAGAGCAACAGTGCAACAGCGATTACGAGGGATGCGAGAGCGGCGTAAGCCTGCACGGGGTGGAGGGGGACGAAGAGCGGCGCTCCGCTCCACTGGGCGGCGAGGGGATGCGTATACACAACGGCCCAGCGCACGGAGGTTTCGGTGCCGTAGCCCGAGCCCGCGAGCAGCGCGCCGAGTTGCTCGCAACTGAGCGCGAGCGCGGTCGGTGCAGCGAACGCGTCGAGTGTAGGCCTTAGGGGCAGATGTTGCACACGCGCATAGGGAACGGCTGCGGCGATCGCTAAGGCAGCGCTAATGCCCGCGAGAAGCGGATGATGCACCATGGCAAGACCAAGCAGCCAGGCAGGATGCGTGCGCACGATGGTCCAGTTGAGAGCAAGAAGGACCAGGCGCGATCCCACGAGCGCGGCAAAGAGGGCGACGATCGAGAGATTCCAGAGTGGGTTGGGATTCAAACCCGCGAGACGAGATGTACGCAGGAGCAGGGCAAGCGCCAGCAAGATGCCGAGCGCTGCCAACACGCCGTACGAGGGAACGACGATGGGACCGGCGTGGAAGAGTACGGGATACACGTAGGAGAAGAATATCTTCTCCGGTCAGAGCGTGGGTTGAGGTGGGTAGAAATCCGGCCCACTGGGCCGTGCGTGATGCGCTGGTGAACCCGTCCTAAGACGGTGGAGCTCCCCGTGGTTCATTAGGCATTCCGGACTGGCGGACACGGCACACAGAACCGTTATAGACGAGTCGAGCCCCTGTTCAATGAATGTTGGTTCATCCAGCGTTGACCACCCACCTGCTTTGCAGGCCGGTTTCT
>CAZPEZ010000005.1:0-92186 GCA_964585715.1 uncultured Occallatibacter sp. | reverse complement strand
GGCGTTTGAGCCGGTGCTGGTGGAAGGCAAGGCCATCAAGATTCACCCGCTGGTTTGCACCGCGTTCAACGCGGACTTCGACGGCGATCAGATGGCGGTGCACATTCCGCTGTCGCCTGAGGCGCAGATCGAAGCCAGCGTGCTGATGCTTGCCTCGCACAATATTCTTTCGCCTGCCTCGGGACAGCCGATTACCGTGCCGACGCAGGACATGGTGCTCGGTCTCTATTACCTGACCAAGGCGAAGAAGGGCGGGGTCGGCGAGGGCCGCACGTTCTCGAATACCGAAGAGATCCTGATGGCGCTCGAAGCCAAAGAACTGGAGACTCTGACGCCGATCCGTCTGCGTTACACCGGCAAGGTGCTGGACATGACGACGGCGTATGACGATCAGGATCTGACGCACACCGAGCCTGTCGACTTCAACAAGGAGTATCTGTCGACGACGGTCGGTCGCGTGATTCTGAACGATGCACTGCCCACGGGGATGCCGTTCATCAACGGCCTGCTGAAGAAGAAGGGCATCGGGCAGCTAGTCAACTACTGCAACCAGAACCTCGGGCTTGAGGTGACGGTGCGGATGCTCGATCGCATCAAGCAGCTCGGCTTCCAGTACGCCACGCGTTCGGGTCTCTCTGTGGGTCTCGACGACATGGTGATCCCGGCCAGCAAGTACACCACCGTGGACGCAGCCGACAAGAAGGTGATCGAAGTTCAGAAGCAATATATGGACGGCGCCATCACCAACGGCGAGCGTGCCAACAAGGTCATCCAGATGTGGTCGGCGGTGACCGATCAGGTTGCCGACGAGATGTTCGGCAACATGAAGCGCGCGGACGATGAAGGGGCGATGAACCCGATCTACATCATGGCCGACTCGGGCGCTCGCGGTTCGAAGCAGCAGATTCGCCAGCTTTCGGGTATGCGCGGATTGATGGCCAAGCCTTCGGGTGAAGTTATTGAGACGCCGATCACCGCGAACTTCCGCGAAGGCCTCACGGTGCTCGAGTACTTCATTTCGACGCACGGCGCGCGTAAGGGCCTGGCCGATACGGCGCTCAAGACGGCCGACTCGGGCTATCTGACGCGACGTCTGGTCGACGTGGCGCAGGACGTAATTGTGACCGAGTTCGATTGCGGGACCTCGGAGGGGATTTATGTCGGATCGATCGTTGAGTCCGGCGAGATCATCGAGCCGCTGAGGGATCGCATCATTGGCCGCGTGTCACTGGAGAGAATTAAGGACTACGACGGCAACGTGGTGGTTGAAGTGAACCAGCCCATCGACGAAGACATCGCTTCCGCTATTCAGGGTGCGGGTGTCGAGCGCGTGAAGATCCGCTCGGTGCTCACCTGCGAATCGCGGCGCGGCGTCTGCGCGCTGTGCTACGGGCGCAACCTGGGTTCCGGCCGTATGGTCGAGCTCGGTGAAACCTGCGGTGTTATCGCTGCGCAGTCCATCGGCGAACCGGGAACCCAGCTCACGATGCGAACCTTCCACGTGGGTGGCACGGCAAGCCGCGTGGCCGACAAGTCGCGCCTGGATGCCAAAAACAACGGATTCGTGCGCTTCATCAATCTGAGCACCGTCGAAAGCAAGGACGGCACACTGGTGGCGATGAACCGCTCGGGCTCGCTTGCCATCGTGGACGAGCGTGGCCGCGAAAAAGAGCGCTACCAGGTGGTCTACGGTGCGCGTCTGCGCGTGAAGGACGGCTCCTCGGTGAAGCTCGGCGAGCTGCTAGCCGAGTGGGATCCGTACACCTACTCCATCCTTACTGAAATTGGCGGCAACGTGCAGTTCAAGGATCTGCAGGAAGGGATCACGCTCAACGAAGAAGTCGACGAAGTGACCGGCCTCTCGCGCTGGGTGGTGGCCGATGCTCCCGATGAAAAGCGCCAGCCGACCTTTGTTGTCAAGAATGCGAAGGGAAGCAAGCGCTACCTGTTGCCGCGCGGTGCTCACCTGATGATTCAGGACGGCGACGAGGTGGGTCCTGGCGATGTGCTCGCGAAGATTCCGAAGGAGAGCACGCGCACGAAGGACATCACCGGCGGTCTGCCGCGAGTGGTCGAGCTGTTCGAAGCCCGCAAGCCGCGCGAAACGGCCATCATCAGCGAGATCGATGGTGTGGTTCGTTTCGGCGAAGTGACGAAGGGACAGCGCAAGATTTACGTCACGGCGGACAACGGCGACGAGAAGGAATACTCGGTGCCGCGTGGCATCCACGTTAACGTGCAGGAAGGCGAGCGTCTGCGTGCCGGCGATCCTTTGATGGATGGTCCGCTGAACCCGCACGACATCCTTGCCGTTCTCGGCGAGAAAGAGCTGCAGGCATACCTGGTGAACGAAATCCAGGAAGTCTACCGGCTCCAGGGCGTGGCGATCTCGGACAAGCACATCGAAGTTATCGTCCGTCAGATGCTGCGTTGGGTGCGGATCGACGAAGTGGGCGACACCAGCTTCCTGCTCGAGCAGCAGGTTGACCGCTTCCGCTTCCGCGAAGAGAACGAGCGCGTGCTCGCGCAGGGAGGCCGTCCGGCAATCGGGCGTCCGCTGCTGCTCGGCATCACCAAGGCCTCGCTCTCAACCGACAGCTTCATCTCTGCGGCCAGCTTCCAGGAGACGACGCGTGTACTCACTGAAGCCAGCATCAACGGCGCGATCGACAACCTGCGCGGGCTCAAGGAGAACGTCATCGTGGGACGGCTCATTCCCGCCGGCACGGGCCTCGAGTACTACCGCAACGTCCAGCTCTCTCCGGAGCTGGAAGAAGCGGCAGCCCGCGTCCAGCAGGAGGTCTCGGCAGAGATCGAAGCGGCCGAACGCGAATTGGAGATGATGCGCCAGGAAGGCGAAGCCGAAGAGATGGCAGCGGAGTAGGACTTTCCGTCTAAGCAACACCGTTTCAAAAACAAAGGCCCGGCGACTAGCCGGGCCTTATCTTTTTCACCTGTGTGCTACCTTCTGTGGACCCGCTGCCCCGATTCCTTTTTGATCTTCTTATTCACGTACATGGCGGCGTCGGCGGTGCTCAGCAAGCTATCTTTGTCCGCTCCATCGTCCGGAAAGAGAGCGGAGCCGACGCTGCAAGATCCGTGAATGGAGTAGCCGTCGATGGCGAACGGCTCATGAAAGGAGCGCTCCAGGCGCTGGGCGACATCTTCGACGTCGTTCTGACCGCGGACATTCGTGACCAGAACCGCAAACTCATCGCCGCCGAGTCGGGCGAGCATGTCCGACGGACGAAGCTGTCGTTTCATCCTTGTTGCCGATTGCCGGAGGTACTGATCGCCGGCCGCGTGGCCATACTGGTCGTTCACCTGTTTGAACTCGTCGAGGTCGAGGTAGATCAAGCCGAACGACGAACGGTTCTGGCGCGACTCCTGAATGATGGCGTCCAGGCGGCGCTCGAACGAGAAGCGGTTGAAGACATCGGTGAGCAGGTCGAATTCCGACCGGTGCACCAGATCGGAGTAGAGACCGCGGGTCTCGATGGCCAGTGTCGCAAGCCAGGCGCCCATGGCGAGGGCTTCCTGCGCTCGAGCGGAAGATGGTGCATCTGGATCGATGGTGACGAACAGCATTCCATGCAGAGGTCCGGAGCGTGACGGGATTTCCTGACGGATCAGGTGGAGACCTTCCGTGGTTGCCGGAATTGCTCCGAATTTGAGACCGTCGCCCACCTCGCACCAGCAAGGTGCACCATCCAGCCGGAAAGAAGCAAGCTCAGTGATCTGCGTGAGGATGTGCTCCAGGGGCTGGTTTCCGTTGATGTCCTCGAGAATGCGGCTGCGCTTGCGCTCGAGGACTGCCTCGGCTTCCTTTTGAGCAGCGAGTTCCGCTGTCTGCTGATGCACCTTCCGTTTCAGCATCCAAACCCAGGCAGCGCCGCCGGTCATGGAGACGAGCAGCAGGCTGACAAGGAGAACGAGATTGCGCACGGTGAGCATCGAGGGGTTTTTGACCACCGTGACATCGGCAGAAGAGCGCAGCAGAATTCCGAAGGCCATGGGTCCATTGAACGGGTTTGCGTCGTCGTGAATGGCCACGCCCGTCACGCGCACCGTACTGCCTTCTGGAATGAGGGGCATCGGCGGCGGAGCATTCACTCTATTCGGGTCGAAGATGACCGGAAACCGCACGGTCGCAGAAAACAGGTGGCCATCGGAAGCGATGATGTAGACGTCCTGGGCGTGTTCGCGTACCTGAGTGACAACCTGACCTTCAATGGAAACGAGGTCAAAGGCGTGACGGCCTGAGGCAAGCTGATCCCAGTTGACGGATACGGGATTTACGGGAGCCGATCCGCCCGTTGTACGCAAATCTCCCCACTTGAGGGTGAGGAAGCCGTTGTCGACGGAGGGCTCTCCAATTGCCTGAACGCGGTCACCGATGCGGAAGGTTTCGATCGTCGGTGTGAAGACGCGGATGCTCAGGGGGCCATCCTGCAGAACAGCCATGCGGCCGGGTTGGAAGTAAGTGATGATGCCCTGAATCCGAACCCGCGGTGTGAGGTCCTCGACGTTATAGTTGTTCAGTACCGCATCCATGGGGGTGAGGGGAATCGACCAGGCGTCCACGGACGGCTTGTGCAGGATCTGCACGTCGTCGAGGGAAGAGACGTGAATCAGGACGCCTGTCTGCTGCATTTTTCCGTCGAAGCTTCCTGCCTCCGCCCCGGTCACTGCAACCTCGGCATCGAGCAGGTCGCTCAGGCGCGCGACGACGCCTTTGTCGACGGTAGCCGCGATTGTGCCGCCGTGCAGCGCCAGTTCGAGTTGAGTGACCTGGTGACCTGAGGCCATCGCTGGGACTGCGGAGATGACAACTCCCTTGACTGTCACGAAGTGGCAATCGAGCTTGGCCTGAAGCAGCGGAGAGAACTCGGCATCAACCGGCTTGGGGAGCTTGTCGTGGCGCAGAAAGGTCAGATCGCTGCTCATGATGATGGGGCGGAAGCTGTCGCGGGTAAAGCCGCGAATGAGGATCCGGTCGCCGGGCTCGAGTTTCAGGTCGGTGGTTGCCTGAACATAGATGGCGTTGTCGCCGTCCTGGACGAAAAGCGTTCTTTCATAGCCGCGAAAGTAGGTTACCGTGGCTTCGAAGGCGACCGGAACGGCCATGCTGGCTTCTGCATTGGTGAGTTCGCGAATGGCGCTCAGAGAGGTGAGAGTTGCAGGAACGGCTGCCGATGCCATGGATGCCGATGCGGCGAGAACTGAAGCGAGGAAGACATTCCCGACCGCGTGGCGGAGTTTGCGCATCGACGGCTTGTGAGCCCCTAACCTCATCTGGACGATTATCGGTATCTGGAAACACGAAGATCAATCGCAGGGAGGGCCGAAACCAAACTAAAGGGTGATTCCGTTCGGGTTAGTTCTCAGTGGGGGTGGCCTCTGTCCGATTTTGGGACACCCAGCTGGAAGCGTTTTCTTGCTCCCGAGGGCGGAAGATTGAGAGTCTCGCTTTCGGCGAAGCAGCCGGGAGCTCCGGATCTGCTATCGCCGCGAGGACAACTTTTCGGGTCCCCTGCGGCTGTTCTTGGCCGAGTACATCTGGGAGTCGGCGGCCGTCATCAGGGCATCGGAGGTAGTTCCGTCGGTCGGATAGATGGCCATGCCGACACTCGCGGATCCGTGGAGCACATATCCAGCCAGCGTGAACGGAGCGTCGAAGCAGCGTTCCAGGCGCTGAGCAATCTCCTCTACGTCGATGCGGCCGCGCACCACTGTGACCAGAGCGGCAAATTCGTCGCCGCCGAGTCGCCCGAGGATGTCGCCGGTGCGCAGCTGCCGTTTCATCCGCATGGAAACCTCCTGCAGATACATGTCGCCGATGTGGTGGCCGTACATGTCGTTCACCAGCTTGAAGTCGTCGAGGTCGACATAGATGAGCCCAAAACTGGCGCCTGTCTCGCGCGCCTTTTCGATCATTTCGAGGAGGTTGCGATCCAGGGAAAACCGGTTGTACATATCGGTAAGCAGGTCATATTCCGAGCGGTGCACGAGATCGCTGTAGAGTTTTCGGGTCTCAATGGAAAGAGTCGCCAGCCGGACCCCTGCAGTGAGCGCCTCCTCCTCTTCGTTTTCGTTAGCCTCCATCGACTCGAGGCCCGCGTAGATCGTGCCCAGCACCAATCCATTGCGGGAGTGAATCTCGCGGCTGATGGTGCGCAGACTGTTCTTGTTTGCCGGCGCGCGCCCGAGCAGGGGGCCCTCCGTGATCTGGCACCAGCAAGGAGCGCCGTGGAGCATGTACGAGACCATCTCGGTGATGTGCTCAACAATGTCGCCCAGAGGGCGCGAGCTGTTGATGTCTTCGAGGACACGACTGCGGCGCTGCTCCAGTTGTGCGATGCGTCGCTGCTGCTCGGCGTCAGCCTCACTCTGTGCGGTAATGGCCTCGGTTTGGCGGCGCACTCTGCGCCGGAGGTTCAGCGCCCAGATGCTGCACAGCAGAACAACAAGGAAGAGAGCGCCGGCGATCTTGGCGAGGTTGGCAGTCGTGAGCCATGGTGCGTCCGCAACGATGGAAACATCGTCCGCAGAGCGCAGCAGGATGTCGAATGGCACACGTGTTTCGAGCGGGCTTGATGCATGGGTCGTAATGCATACCCCGACCACCCGCACCTTGCTGCCGGGCGCCACATGCTTCATGGGCGGAGCGTCGCCATCGTCGTCCGCGGGGTGCTTATAAATCGCCGAGAAGACGTCTCCGTTAGCCTGGACAACATATTCGTCCTGTGCGGTTCCGCGCACCTCGGCAACGACCGAGCCTTCGATCGCGACCAGGTCGAACAAATCCTTGCCAGTGGAGAGCTGGTCCCAGGTCGCCTGTTTAGGCTGGATCGCAGCCGGCTTCACGCTGTCCTGGATTTCCGCGCTGGCCAAGGCGAGTTGTCCGTCGTGCAGCTCAGGGAACCCGGTCGCATCGGCGGCGTTTCCGACATGCAGCGGCGCGATCGACGAAGTCATCAGCCATAAGCTCTTGTCGCCATCTTGCAGAACCGCAGCCGTGCCGGGCTGGTAGTAAGTGATTGTGCCACGCACGCGAACGCGCCGGCTCGAATTGGTCACATGGTAGCCGGTCAGGATCTGATTCATGGGCGTCAGCGGCAGCTCCCAGGGACTGGAGGCTGCGCGGCGAACCACTTTGACGCCTTCCATCGAGCTCACATGCAGCACGATGCCGGTCTGTTGCAGCTTGCTGTCAAACCGCCCCGAAACCGCACCCGTGACCTGAACTTCGGAATCGAGGAGCGTACTCAGAAGATCCTGGTTGTCGACATCGACTGCAGCGTCGATCTCGCCGCCGTCGGTGTGCAGCTGCAGCAGCGAACTACGCACATTCTGATGAATCACTGTGTCGGCATCGCGCACCACGGCATTCACGGTGACGAAGCGCGCATCCATATCACCCTGAATCAACTCGTCAAATGTAGCTGGTACCGGCGGGGGCAAAGTGCCGTGATGGATCAGTGTCACGCTCTTGGCCACAACGATGGGCCGGAAGCTCTGCTTGGTGGTGCCAGTCACCTCGACGCGGTCGCCGGGCTCAAGGAGACTCTCGGTGGGCCAATCGACGTAGAGGGCGGAGTCGCCGTCCTCGACAAAGAGCGCATGCTGGTAGCTGCGAACGTAAGTGACGGTGGCCTGGAAGTCGACGGCGAGCCCTTGTGCAGCCTGGTCATCGGTCAGAGCACGAATGGCGTGTGCGGAGGCGAGGGGCGTCGTCGGCTGCGCAAACGCGCAGGCGCAAGCCATGGCCAAAGCCAGGATGACAATCGTCTTCCCTATGCAGAAAGCGCCAGCAACTGCTCCCCGCAGTCTGGCACCCTCAACGTCCCCCATGTCCTGATCCTTCCCCTGTTGCCCTGCGCCCAGCCCCCTGTGGCAAGGCAGGCTTATCGATGTATGAATAAGCTTGAATTCCTTTAGTTTCTAGCACCTTCATCTTACCCTGAAAGAAAAATGATCTAATAGCCCTTTTAGGGCATGACGGAGATGTGTGCCGCTAGTAACCAGTTGACAAGAAAGATAGATGCCCTTCGCCTGCACTTTGGCGACCTGCCCCGACGCAAGGCGTTGTTTTCCAATGGAAAGCGGTCTTTGCTATGACGAATCCGATGGAAGTTCCGAGTTTTTCTTCTGCCTCCTTGCCCACTGGCACCCAGGCTCAACCCACCCGCCGAATCCATGTTCTCGGAGTGCCGCTGGACATGGGAGCCAGCCGCCGAGGCGTGGACATGGGGCCCTCGGCGATGCGAGTGGCGGGTCTCGAAGCCCGGCTTGAAGCGCTGGGGCACCAGGTGACCGACGGGGGCAACATCGTCGTGGATATTGCCGAAACGCAGGCCTTCGGCGATCCCCATGCCCGCTATCTGAAGCAGATTGCTGAGACTTGTACGCGCACGGCCGAAGCGGTGGTGAAGACGCTGGAGGATGGGCAGACACCGCTGGTGCTCGGCGGAGACCATTCGCTGGCGGCTGGCTCCGTGTCAGGGGTGGCAGAGTTCTATCGCCGCCAGAAGCAGAAGATCGGCTTGATCTGGATCGACGCGCATACCGACATCAACACACCGGATACATCGCCTTCGGGCAACGTGCATGGCATGCCGTTGGCTTCGCTGCTTGGGCTGGGGCCGGAGCCGCTGACCAAGATCTTCGGCTATGCCCCGAAGATTGCACCGGAGAACACGGTGCTGGTGGGCATTCGCGATGTGGATGCCGCGGAACGGGCGAATATTCGCCGAGCCGGAATCGAAGAGGTGTACACGATGCGCGATATCGACGAGCGCGGCATGCGCACCGTGATGGAAGAGGCTCTGCGTGCCGCCGGTCGCGGGACCATCGGCTATCACGTGTCGCTGGACATGGACTGGATCGACCCGCAGGATGCGCCGGGAGTGGGTACGCCGGTACGTGGCGGCGCGACCTATCGCGAAGCGCACCTGGCAATGGAGATTCTTGCCGATCATGGGCGCATGGTCAGCTTCGAGATTGTCGAGGTGAATCCGGTGATCGACGAGCACAACCGGACTGCCGATCTTGCCGTGGAGCTGGCGTGTTCGGCGTTTGGCAAGAAGATACTCTAGCCCCGATTGTGTCGTGGAGTTCTACACTGAAGCTGGAAATCTCTTTTTCTTCCTCAAGGGAGAATCAAGTCGTAATGACCCAAAAACTTCGTGTTGGGATTTTGTTTGGCGGGCGCAGCGGCGAGCATGAGGTCTCGCTGCTGTCAGCCGCCTCCATCCTTAAGGCAATCGATCGCAGCAGATTCGATGTGGTGCCTATTGGCATTACGAAAGAAGGCCGCTGGCTGGGCGCGGGCGACGCGCAGAATCTGCTCGACGGCGACAACAGCGCGGTGGTGCGGAAGCTGCGTGCGGGCGATCCCGAGACGACGCCGGGAGCCAAGCTTCTGCAGGAGGGCATGCCGACGCTGCTGGCGCCGGAACCGGGCTCGCAGAACTCCGCGGGCAAAGCAATTGACGTCGTTTTCCCAGTGCTGCATGGCACCTTCGGCGAGGACGGGACCATTCAAGGACTGTTCGAGCTGGCGGGCATCGCCTATGTGGGCTCGGGGGTACTGGGTTCGGCCGCGGGCATGGACAAGGACGCGATGAAGCGGCTCTTCGCACAGGCAAAGCTGCCGATTGTGAAGCACGTGACTCTGCTGCGCTCCGCGTGGGAGAAGTCGCCGCGCACGTCGATCGCGCAGATCGAGAAGACCCTCAAGTATCCGGTGTTCGTGAAGCCGGCGAATCTCGGTTCATCCGTCGGCATCAGCAAAGCGCACGACCGTAAAGAACTGGGGCCGGCGCTGAATCTCGCCGGCAAGTACGATCGCAAGCTGGTTGTCGAGCAGGGCGTGGGTGGCCAGAAGTCGAAGGCGCGTGAGCTCGAGGTGGCGGTGCTGGGCAACGACGATCCCAAGGCCAGCGTGGTGGGCGAGATCATACCCGGCAAGGAGTTTTACGACTACGAGGCGAAGTACCTTTCCGAAGGCTCGGTGCCGTTGATTCCGGCGAAGCTGACGAAGGTCGAGTCGAAGACGATTCGTGCCATGGCTGTCGATGCGTTTCGCGCTTGCGACTTGTCGGGTTTGGCGCGCGTAGATTTCCTGATGGAGCCCGACGGCGGCAAGCGGCGCATTTATCTGAACGAAGTCAACACGCTGCCGGGGTTCACGCAGATCAGCATGTATCCGAAGCTGTGGGAGGCGACAGGAATTGGGTACACCGACCTCATCACGAGGCTGATTGAGCTGGCGCTGGAGCGCCACGCGGAGAAGAGCCGCACGAACTACAGCAGGGAAGAGTAAAGATTCAGGGAACAGGGAACAGGGAACAGGGAACAGGGAACAGGGAACAGGGAACAGGGAACAGAAGGGCCTTCGATGGTGTCTAACTTCGAAGGACGAGGAGTCCCGCCGCGCGGGGCCATTGTTCACGGCACTGTCGTATGCTTGATTCCGAGGAACGAATCCGATGACACTGCTCGACGCTCCTGTCTTTGACGCTGCCCGCGACCGCCGCAATCAGGCTCTGCTCTATGGCGCGGCAGGCCTGTTCGTCGTGCTGTTCATTGCCAGCTGGTTCGTTTCGGGCAGACCTGTCGACTGGCCGTGGAACTGGTGGACGCATTTTCAGGGCCGGATGACGGCAGACACGTTCCTGGACGCGGTCCAGCAGAACAATCTAGCCAAAGCGTACGGAGTCTGGTTCCACGATCCTAAATGGCAACAGCATCCCGCCAACTACAGCGCTTATTCGTTCGATCGTTTTCAGCAGGACTGGAGCCCCACCAGTTCGGGCAACGACTACGGCGCGATCAGGAGCCACAAAATCGAAGCGGCCCGCATCTCCGGCAATGTGCTGATCCTGGGGATCTCCATCAACGGGCTGAAGGGCAAGGCCCTCTTTCTCAACTACGACCAGAAGATGCACACGCTGGGGTTCTCGCCGGTGGAACTGTATCTGGGGCCGTAGGCTCGGTCAGTTTGCGCCCGACTGCAGCTCGGTGAGTGTCTTTTCGAGACTGGCTCCGTCCTCCACATTCATTGCTTTTTGGGCAGGATCAATCTGGCGCAGCAACCCGCTGAGCACCTTGCCGGGACCGACTTCGATAAAAGCTGTCGCACCTGCGGCGATCAGCGCCTGTACGCAGTCGACCCAACGTACGGCTCCGGTGACCTGCCGGATCAGCGCATCGCGCGCAGCGTCCGCAGTGGCCACGAGGCCACCTGTGACGTTCGCTGCCACCGGAATCCGCGGCTCGGCGAGCGTGAGCGCGCCCAGAACTCGGGCAACTTCTTCCTGAGCCGGCTGCATCAGTGCGCAATGGAAGGGAGCGCTCACCGGGAGCATCACGGCGCGCCGCGCACCTTTGGACTTCGCGATGGCCGACGCGCGCTCTACGGCTGCCATCGCGCCCGAGATCACGGTCTGTCCGGGAGAATTGAGATTTGCGGCCGCCACGGTGAGGCCGGTTTCCTGAGCTGCTTCGGCGCAGGCCTCGGTGACCGCAGCTGCGTCCAGCGAGAGGATCGCCGCCATGGCCCCCTGACCTGCTGGGACGGCCTGCTGCATGGCCCGGCCACGCTCCTTGACGGCCCGTACAGCATCGGCGAACCGGAGTGTGCCGGCGGCCACGTGGGCCGACCATTCGCCCAGCGAGTGGCCCGCGGCAAGTGCCGGTTCGATGCCATGCTCGGCCAGCACGCTATAAGCTGCAACGCTCACCGTGAGAAGGGCGGGTTGCGTGTTTTCCGTGAGCTTCAGGTCGTCTTCGGGCCCTTCGAAGCAGAGCTTCGAGAGCGGAAAGCCGCAAGCCTCATCGGCCTCAGCGAAGGTGCTGGCTGCGATGGGGAAGCGTTCGGCAAGTTCGCGGCCCATGCCCACGGCCTGCGACCCCTGCCCGGGGAAGAGGAAAGCGATCTTGGTTGTCATCCAAGAAAGGATTGTATCGTGCAGATTTGCGTGGACCGCGAATGCTCCGAGGCCGAGGTTCAGGCGACTCGGTCGGGACGGAGGAGGCTTCCGCTGCGGCGCAGGCTCGATTGATGAGTGCCGACCTGCGTGATGCGACGGAAAGAGGGATCGAGCTGTGCGCGCGAACCAGAGCGCTCTCCAGCGGAATCGGGCGTCGAGGCGGCCGGGCGATCGTGCGGTTCCTGGTCAGGACTGACGGCGGTGCTTGCCTGCCCGTTGACGACGCTTCGATTGTGATTAAGCAAATGCAATTTCGCCTCCTGCGTTTTGCGCCAGAGGCTTCGCGAATGGCACGGTAAGACTCGCCTTCAAGCAGCTCTCCGCTTGATCCGGCGAAAGGGGGCGCGCGAAGAGGTAGCCCTGATATGCATGGCATCCGGCTTGCTGCAGAATGCGTTGCTGGTCCTGTGTTTCGACGCCTTCGGCGACAACATGCAGGCCCAGGCGCTGCGCCATCCCGATGACGGCCTCCACGACAGGACGTGTACCATCCGGGTCGGCGAGGCGCTCAATGAAGGAGCGATCGATCTTCAGCACATCGACGGGAATACGATGAATGTAGCTGAGCGAGGAGTAGCCTGTGCCGAAGTCATCCATGGCGATGTGGACGCCGCACTGGCGCAGCAGATTCATCTGGGTAACCACCGACGAATAGTCTTCCATCACGACGGATTCGGTCAGTTCCAGAATAAGATGGCTTGGGTCAAGGCCAAACTCGGTGAAGACGCCGGCGACTGTGTCGGCAAAGTCGTCGCGGGCAAACTGCAGGGCCGAGATGTTCACTGCCATGCTGACTCGGGGAAGGCCGGCATCGTGCCATGCCTTTAACTGGCGGCAGGCCTCGCCCAGAACCCAGTTGCCAATGGGCACGATGAGCCGTGTGTCTTCCGCAACGGGGATAAAGCGCGCCGGGGAAATACTTCCAAGCTTCGGATGGTGGAAGCGCAGCAGCGCTTCGAAGCCGGTAAGTTCTCCGGCTTTCGAGTAGACCGGTTGATACACGAGACGGAGGTAGTGCTTCTCAAGAGCCACACAAAGCGCTTCTTCGATCTCCAGAACCTCGCTGGCTTCCTGGCTCATGGCGGGGGAGAAGACACAATAGCCATCGCCTGCCGACTTTGCGCGAAAGACCGCGTAGTCGGCGTTTCTCTCGAGAATGTCCGCGGTCGCGCCATCGCGCGGATAGACGCAACTGCCGATCGAGGCGGTCACGGTGATCCGCGAGGAGCCGGCATAAATGGGCTTGGCGATGGCTGAACCAAGGCGGCGCGAAATCTCGACGGGGTCAAGCGAATCGTCGGTGCCCGGGATGACGACCATGAATTCGTCCTCGCCCATGCGAGCCACGGTGCCGGTATTCAGGGGGCTGCGGCTGAGCCTCTCGGCGACGGTACGCAGCACATAGTCTCCGGCGTCGTGTCCGAACTGGTCGTTGACGCGACGGAAGCGATTGATGTCGATCCAAAGGATGGCGACGGAGCTCTTATGATCCGCGGCTCCGGCGATGGAGGCTTCAATTGCCTGCACGCCGGCGCGGCGGTTGGGCAGTCCGGTAAGAACATCGACGTAGGCGTTATGAACCAGCTCGGAGCGAAGGCGCCGATGTTCAATAACCAAAGCGGCGAGTTTTGCCGCGCTCTCCGAGATATCCAGTTCGTGCGCCGATGGCTTGACGCGCGAACGCGAATAGACCGAAAGTGTGCCGGCGAGGCGATCTGTCCCGCTTGCGGAAAACGGAATCGACCATGCCGAGCAGACATCGTTGGATGCGAGAAGGTCGCTCCAGGGCAGTCCGATCTCGCCTAGCTGGTCAACAATGTGCGTCTCACCAGACGCACTCGCCTGGCATTCGGGGCTGTCGGCGAAGTCTGTCCCGACTTTTTCGAGATAGCCATCGAGCCGCTCCGAGCCGTCGGAGCATGCCGCCAGTTGAAGGGACTTACCGCGCCTGTCCAGCAGATGGACCGCGCACGTCCAGCCCTGGTTGCGGGCGACGACAACTTCTACCAGATAACGCAGAATTTCGTCCGACTTCAGCTCGCCGGGCTCGGAAAGCATTTCAAGGATGCGCATCTGGCCGCGATGAAGATCTTCCAGGAGCCTGCGCTCTTCCATCTCGTGCTGGAGTTCGCGGGTACGCTCTTCGGCCCGTCTCACCAACGTCAGCTCCGAGGTCCTTCTAGCCGCTTCTTCGCGCCGTGCTCGATCGCGCTGACGGAAGCCGAGAGCGAACATGGCGCCGCAGGCCATGAGTGACAGTCCCTGCACAGCCATGATCCAGTTGCGAATTCTGCGCAGTTCGTCGAATTGGGCCCGGTTTGTTCCGGCACGAAGGAATGCGGAATCGTGGTCAATTCGCCAAGTGCCAGCTATGCTGAGCCCCACGAGGACGACCATGGAGAGCAGCAGCAGTGTGAACATTCGGGATGTTGCTTTCACGTCCTGCCCTCGCAATAGAATTGGCGAAAACCTAGCTCCCTGTCAGTGTGCGAGGTACTTCCGGCGCCTACAATGCGTCTTTTGGGGGTATTACCGTGCTTTTGACGGTTACTGAAGTGGGAGCCAGGATAGTTCGGATGGAGGTAGAGGTCGGGGAGCAGATTCCAGCAGGCTTCTCGAACCGCAGAAACCGGGGAGCAGCCGGTCGCCTTTTGCGAATCAGTTCCAGCGGCTCTTGTCGTCGTGGCCCTCGTCGATCGGACGTCCCTTGCTGTCGAATCGGACGGTCCGCCCCTGCGAGCGCATGTACACCTCGAACTTGCGCGCCGCACGGCGTCTTTTCCACCGGTAATAGGCGTTGCGCATGCCGTACCAGCGTTCGCTGAAGACACGGCCGAATCCACGCCGTGGCACAGCGCGCACGTAAATCAACCCGAGGATCGCGCCTCCCAGCTGGGCGAAGGCAAAGACCCGTTGCTGGCCGAAGAGCATAGCCAGACACACGAGTCCGTAGATGATGGCCAGATAGCGTGCCTTGATGCCGATGACGAAGAACATCAAGAACTGGACGTCGCCGTAGAGGTATCCGATCGCCATCAGCATGCCGAAGATGGCGCCGAAGCACCCGATGAGCGGAACCGGCTCGATGGGATAGCCAAAGGCTGCGCCTCCGACAGAGAGTAGGATGGCCGCCACAGCTGTTCCCAGCACTGAGGCGGCGTAGAGCCCCATCACCCAGCGGTCGCCATGATACGGCTCCAGAAACCCGGCCAGAAACCACAGGGAGAGCAGCTCAAAGAGAGTACCAAGGAGCCCAGCGTGGACGAAGCTGTACGTGAAGGGCTGCCAGATGGCTCCGCGCAGGGCGAGATCAGGCCAGAGTTCGAGGATCTGGGCGAAGCGGCTGGCGGCTGCGGGCGCGGCAACTCCGGCCAGAAACAGCGCAAAGAAAGCCGCGAGATTCAGAAGGACAAGGCGTCGTGTCGCACCCTTGAAGTCGGGAAAAGCAAATGGTGTGGCGCCTATGCGGGGCATCGTAGTGAACAGGGTAAACCGTCTCCTGCGAGGGTGTCATGTGGGCCTATCGAGTTCCCTCACGTTCGTTCCAAGTTCGGCGATCCGCCAGCCCGACGACGGATCCGCGAATCGACGGTTTGCGCGAGACGGAACCCATTCGCCCCTTGATCGTCTCTATTGTGATGTGGGCTCGGATTGCCCATGCGAGGTCGCTCGCAAGGGTCGGCGGCCGAGTACAGCCTGCAGGAGATCGGTTGGCATGAGGTGTTCGTGTACACCTCTTGTCCGTGAGCTGAAGGGGGAGCGCGGGGATGGTGTATTCTCCGCAGTTGAGAGTTCCGCACAAGCGGGAGCGCCCCCCTTGACCTCGGAAGGGGTGCTCCCTAAAACTAGCGGAGTCGTAGTGCGAAATACGGTCATCCTCCAATGGAAGTGGCCCAGGAAAGGAGGCTGCGATGCCAAGCTGCCCTGAATGCGAGAACAATCTGGATGTTGAAGAAGAAGAACTGGAAGAGGGTGACGTGGTCGCCTGTGAGGAGTGTGGTTCGGAATACGAAGTCGTCGGCGTCGATCCGCTGGAGTTGACCAAAGTGGATGAGGACTTGGAAGAAGAAGACGACGACTATACTGAGGAGGAAGAGGAGGAAGAGTGAGCTCTATTCCCCGGTTCGCGACCAGGCTGTTCCTGGCCATTTTGTTGGTGAGCGTTGTGGCCGCTCCGCACGGTGCGGCGTTCTTGGCGCAAGCGCAGAATTTGGGACAGCGTAACGTGTCCGGCAGCGTGGTGGATGATCGATCCGTGCCCGTGGCAGGCGCGACCGTCTTTCTCAAGAATCAAAAAACCAAGTCCATTCGCAGCTATACCTCGTCGGCGGACGGGCGTTTCCGTTTCGCGCAGGCGGTCATGAGCGACGACTACGATCTGTGGGCGGAGAAGGACAATCGTAAGACCGCTGTGAAGACGGTCAGCTCGTGGGACGCGCGCAAGGAATTCGAAACTGAATTGAAGTTCAAGTAGGCCGTTCTCTGTAGAGATCTTAGCCCTCGAGCTTTTTTGTCACCAGCTCGTTGAGGAGCGCTGGATTGGCCTGTCCCTTCGACGCTTTCATCACCTGGCCCACGAAAAAACCGGCCATCGTCTTCTTTCCCGATCGATACTGCTCGACCTGTTTCGGATTCGCGGCGATGACCTGATCGATCAGCGCTTTAATCGCCGAGGCGTCGGTGATCTGCTCCGGTTTTTCGCGTTCGTAGACGGCAGGGAAGTCTTCACCCTTCTCGAAGCAGATGTCGAAGAGCTGCTTGAGCTGTTTGGAGCTGATCTTGCCGTCTTCGAGTAAATCAGCAGCAAGGACAAGCCCAGGCATGGAGATTGGCGACTGCTCCAGTTCGAGGCCTGCCGCCTTGAGACGGCCTCCGAGTTCGCTCAACAGCAGGTTGGCCACGCGACGTGGATTCTTCGCGGTCTTAGCCGCAGCTTCGAACCGGTCGGCAAATTCGCGCGAACCGGTGAACGTATGCGCATCCTTCGCACTGATGTCGTACTCGGCGATCATGCGGGCGCGTCGAGCCTCCGGCAGCTCGGGGAGTTTCGTCTTTGCTTCGGCGAGGAAATCGGTCGAGACGATCAGCGGCGGCAGGTCCGGCTCGGGGAAGTAGCGATAGTCGTGGGCCTGCTCCTTGGAGCGCATCGAATAGGTTCGGCCCTCGGCCGGGTTCCAGAGCCTCGTCTCCTGCGCCACGCGCCCGCCCGATTCGATGGTCTCGATCTGGCGCTCGATCTCGTATTCCAGCGCCGACCGGATGAAACGGAAGCTGTTCACATTCTTGACTTCGGCTTTGGTGCCAAAGCGCTCTGCGCCTCTTAGCCTTACGCTTACGTTGGCATCGCATCGAAGCGAACCTTCTTCCATGTTGCAGTCGGAGACGCCGGTGTACAGCAGGATTTCCCTGAGCCGCGTGAGGTATTCGAAGGCCTCGTCCGGAGTGCGGATATCGGGCTCCGAGACAATCTCAGCCAACGGAGTTCCGCAACGATTCAGATCGAGATAGGTGCGCGTGGCCGAGTCGGCAAAGCCCTCGTGGAGGCTCTTGCCCGCGTCTTCTTCCATGTGCAGGCGGGTAATGCCGATCCGTTTGATCGACCCGTCAGCGGTCGGCACGTCGATCCAGCCACGCTCGGCAATCGGCTTGTCGAACTGCGAGATCTGATAGCCCTTGGGCAGGTCGGGATAGAAGTAGTTTTTGCGCGCGAAGATGGAGCGTTCGTTCACCGTGCAGTTCAGCGCCAGGGCGGCCAAAGTGGCGTACTCGACGGCCTTGGCATTGAGAACGGGCAATGCCCCGGGGAGTCCGAGGCACACCGGGCAGACGTTAGTATTCGGCGACGAGCCAAAGTGATTGGCGCACCCGCAAAAGGCCTTCGTCACGGTGAGTAGCTGGACGTGAACTTCGAGTCCGATGACAGGTTCGTACTTAGCCAGAACGTCGGGCGAGAGCGCTGTTGCAGCCATGATTAGCTTTAATTTTAGCGCTCTGCCGGCCTCGCTACGCGCGGCACTCCGGCTCGGCTTTGTGTCCTACTCCGCCGGATCTTCGGCGGTGAAGGCCGAGCAGCACGGCTTCTCGGTAGCGCGCAGATTCATCAGCTCCAGACGCGTGCCGTCAGGGTCATACATGTTGAACTGGCCCTTGCCGTCTTTGCCCATCTTCGGCGATTGATCGTGGGTCTGGCCGAGGCGGTTGCTTGCTGCGAGCATCTTGTAGGTATCGAAGACCGAGGTCTCGCCGATCGCCATATGGTCCATCACGCCGAGTGTGTGCTGTGAGACCTTGGCCGGATCGCGCGTGAGCATGTATTCGATCCAGTCGTGACTATCGGGCGTCTGCTGGCTCACCCAATCGATTTCCGTGTCGGTCATCCCACCCCACCAGTAGGGGCGGAAGCCGAGCAGGTCGCGGTAGAACGTGTCTTCCTTGGCGCGGTCCTTGACCAGGAACCCGACGTGAATGATGTGGTGTCCGAGAGCGTTCGGCGCATCGGTTTTGGCCGTTGCAGAGGGTTGCACGAACTGAATCTTGTTTCCCTCGGGATCGAGCACCTCGAACCACTTGCTTCCATCGGCCCCCTTCGTCACCTTGGCCGGGACTTTCCAGCCCTTTGCCGCAAGATACTTCCGCATGCCTTCGGCGCTGGTCGTGTTCAGAGCCGCGTGGTCCAGGCGGCTGATGCCCGCGTCGGTCGGCAGGGGCAGCACTTCGACAAACTGCGTCGCGCTCAACGCGTAGCGGGCGCCCTTGGCGTTCTCCGGGTCGGGCTCCTTCACCGCGCCAACCACGTCGAGGTAGTAGTGCTCGGTTATGGCGGGATCGGTCGCGTAGATGGCTAGATGAGAAATTCCCGTGATTTTAGGGCGCTCGGGAGCGCCTTGTGCGGCTGCAGAAAGAGTGAGCGTGAGAACGAAGACAGCGGCGAAAACCCTGGAGTTCATGCGGCACCTCGAAATGTTCGGCCGCATCACATTAAATCGATTTGTTGACAGATGCAAACCTGAGCTCGCTCTTCCGGAACCGCTCCAGCGCGACACCCGTACAGATGAGTGGGCGCCGGTGCGGGGAATTGTCCTTTTTTGCCGCAGCGTGCAATAAATCCTCGACGCAATCGTCATGGAAAGAGGGGCCAGAATATGGGGCATGTGTGTTCGTGGTGGGCAGGTTATCTGCTGGCGAGTCCCATTCGCCGGTTCTCTCTGAAGCCCGAAGAACTCCTGCGGCCCTGTGTCTGGTCGGGGATGACAGTGCTAGAGCCAGGGCCTGGGATGGGTTTCTTCACTCTTCCGTTGGCGCAAATGATCGGCGACTCGGGGCGAGTCGTCGCGGTGGATATCCAGCCGCGCATGCTCAGCGCTCTACAACGGCGTGCGGCAAAGGCGGGGCTTGCGCAGCGCATCGAGACGCGTCAGGCACTGCCCGATTCGCTGGGCGTTGCCGATCTCGCCGATGCCGTCGACTTTGTGCTTGCCTTCGCGGTCGTACACGAGATGCCTTCAGCCGAGAGATTTTTCTGCGAGGTTGCCGCCACGCTCAAGCCAGGCGGCCGTGTCTTATTTGCCGAGCCTGCGGGCCTTGTCACCCAGGAGCGCTTCGCGGAAGAACTAGCCGCGGCGCGGGGCTGCGGATTGGTTGAAGTCGACCGGCTGCAGGTGAAACGCAGTCAGGCGGTGCTTATGGCGAAAGAGCGCAATTGAGAAGCAACTGCGGCCCTTTACAATGCACGCATGCGCCTCCAATCGATCGGGCTGTCCGCCGCGACATGTGCCGTTGTGCTCTGCTCCAGTGTTTCTCTTGCCGTTCAATCTCCGCTGTCTACTGCTTCACCTTCCGAACGTGCTGAAGCACGCGCGATCTTTAAGGAGCTGATCGAAATCAATACGACGGACACGCCCGCGGGCAGCGTCACGGCGAGCGCCGTCGCAATGCAGAAACGATTCCTGGATGCCGGATTTCCGGCCGAGGACGTTCAACTGCTCGGGCCCGATGCCCGCAAGCAGAATCTTGTGGTGCGTATGCGCTCTGCCGGGACGCCGACCGAGAAGCCCGTCGTTTTCCTTTGCCATCTCGACGTGGTCGAGGCGCTGCGTTCGGACTGGCACACCGATCCCTTCGAGTTCGTGGAGAAGGACGGCTACTACTACGGCCGTGGTACACAGGACATGAAGGACTCCGATGCCGCGTTGGTGGCAACTTTCCTGCGCCTGCATCGGGAAGGGTATAAGCCGCGTCGCGATCTGATCCTGGCTCTAACGGCCGACGAAGAAGGGGGCAAGTTCAACGGAGCTGCCTGGCTGGTGAAGGAGCACCGCGATCTCGTGGATGCTGCCTATGTCATCAATCCCGATTCCGGGGGAGTGGAACTGGATCATCGACACCCCATCGTTGCCGATGTGGAGGCGACAGAGAAGGTCTACGCGGACTACCAGGTGACGGCGCTCGATCGCGGAGGGCACAGTTCGCTGCCGCGGCCAGACAATGCCATCTACGAGCTGACGACAGCGCTGAACAGGCTCGCTGCGTACTCCTTTCCCTTCGAGCTCAACGAAGTGACGCGGACGTACTTCGCGAATCTCGCCCAGCGCGAGACAGGGCAGACTGCTGTGGACATGCACGCAATCCTGAGCACGCCGCCGGATCTAACAGCTTCAACGAGACTGAGCTCTGAACCGAGCTTCAACTCGAACTTCCGGACCACGTGCGTCGCCACGCGCCTCTCAGGGGGGCACGCGAACAACGCCCTTCCCCAGACGGCGCAGGCAAATGTGAACTGCCGCATCTTTCCGGGGCATTCGCCGGAGGAGATTCGGCAGCAGCTGATCGCTCTCTTCGGCGACCCGAAGCTGGCGGTGAAGTACGTGTCGGATGCTGGGCTGGTCTCCGAGACGGCACCGGAACGGAAAGCGATCGCGCCTCCCGCGCCCATCAAAGAGGTCTTCGATCCCCTGACGCGGATCACGCAACAGATCTGGCCGGGTGTTCCGGTCACGCCGGTGATGGAGAACGGCGCCAGCGACTCGATCTACTTTGCCTGGGCCGGTATCCCTTGCTATGGTTACTCGGCCATCGCACTCGAACGCGACGACGACCGGGCGCACGGCCAGGACGAGCGGCTGCCCGTCGATTCTTACTGGAAGTCGCTGGACTTCTTCTACGCCTTCACCAAAGCCGTCGGAGATGCCGGTCAATGAGCGCAATCAAGCGCGTTGCGGTCGTCACCGGCGGCGCGCAGGGTATTGGCCGGCGTACCGCAGAGGTGCTCGCCGAACGCGGCTATGCTGTCGCGATCATCGATCTGCACGAGCCTACGGCGACAATTCAAGCCGCGGAGGCTGCGCGCGGTGTTGCGTATGGCTTCGCGGGCGACATCACGAACGAGGGAACGGTTGCCGAGTTTGCGCAGCATGTCCTTGATCGTTTCGGCCGCGTAGACGTGCTGGTGAACAATGCAGGCATCAGCCACATTGCACCCGCCGAGGATACAAGCTCTGCGGACTATCGCCGCGTCCTCGAAGTGAACCTGGTGGCGCCGTTTCTGCTTTCCCAGACCTTCGGCAAAGAGATGCTGAAGGCCGGTTCGGGTTCGATCGTGAATGTCGCTTCAGTGGCGGGGCTCTTGGCGGTGGCTGATCGCGCCGCCTACAACACCTCGAAGCATGGACTGATTGGCCTGACGCGGACCCTTGCGGCGGAGTGGGGTGGGCGCGGAGTTCGCGTGAACGCTGTATGCCCCGGCTGGGTGAAGACGGAGATGGATGTGGCCGACCAGGCCGGCGGCAGCTACTCCGATGCCGACATCACGGGCCGCGTGCCCATGGGGCGGTTCGCCAGCCCTGACGATGTTGCTCGGGCGATCGCTTTTTTTGCCGATCCCGTGGAGAGCGCCTTTGTAAACGGGCACTGCCTCTCGGTGGATGGGGGCTGGGCGAGCGACGGGAGCTGGGAATCGCTGCGGTTCCGCAAGCGCTGATTCCTGCCAATTCCAGCAGGCTTAACCGTTCTGCTCGCCTCTCTTCGACAAGGCATGTCCTCTTCGCATGAAGCGCCGCTCGCCGCAGCGCGGTCCGGTAAACTAGAGACTGCATGATCCTCCCCTTCGTCCGCGAAATCTTCGCGGAGTTGGAGCATTCGACCGCCTTCGATCGCGTACAGAGGCACCTCAGTCTTGGTACGGGGCGTAGGCGTGTGTCCGGATTGACAGCCACGGCGCGGTCGCTCTACCTGCCATTGTTGGCGCGAGCAGCCCGCCAGCCCGTCATCCTGATCGTTGCGGACAATAAGGCAGCGGAAGCGCTCGAGCCTGTTCTGCGCGCGGGCTGTGAGCTGACGGGCGCGATCGATCCGGAACGCGTGGTGCGCTTTCCTGCCCACGATGTGCTGCCGTTTGAGAATCTTTCGCCCCACCCCGACGTGCAGGAGCAACGCGCGGCTGCGCTCTGGAAGCTGGCCACCGGGGCCATTTCAATTCTCATCGCGCCCGCGGAGGCTGCGGCGCTCAAGCTATTCGATCGTGACTACTACGCGAGCCTCGCCTTGATGTTGCGCCGCGGCGAAGAGGTCGATGTCGAAGTGCTCACCGCGCACCTGGCCAGTGTGGGCTACACGCAGATGGACCTGGTGGAGATGCCGGGGCAGTTTACGCGCCGCGGCGGAATTCTCGACGTCTACTCGCCTGAGTCGGACCGGCCAGTGCGTATCGAGTTCTTTGGCGACGAGATTGACACCATCCGCAAATTCGATCCTGAGACGCAGCGCTCGCAGGCAGGCCTGGATGAGACGCA
Source organism: uncultured Occallatibacter sp. (assembly GCA_964585715.1). Taxonomy (GTDB): domain Bacteria; phylum Acidobacteriota; class Terriglobia; order Terriglobales; family Acidobacteriaceae; genus Telmatobacter. Next base: position 69,403 of record CAZPEZ010000005.1, on the reverse strand, counting down.
GATTCTGCCGCTGACGGAGACGCCTGTGACGGAGCGCTTGCTCGCCGCGGTCAATGCACGGCTGAGTCGACAGCGCGTCGAGACCGAAGACGAAGAACTCGCTGCCGAAGCTGCTGCAGCTGGCGGCGTCAGCGTCTTTCCGGGCTGGGAGTTTTTCAGTTGTGTCGCCGGTGCAGAGAGTCATCTGTTCAAGCTGCTGCCCAAGTGCATGCTCTTTGTGGACGAGCCCGCCATGGTGCGCAACCAGATTGACCGCTGGTGGAACAAAGTCGAGCAGCGCCACGAACGGAGCGGCATCGGATCTCTGATTCGGCCGGAGGACATCTACCTGCGGCCTGAGATTCTGCAGGCGATGATTACGTCACACCCGGGCCTCGATCTCGATCAGCTTGGCGCCGTCGACGTTCTCGATGAGGACAACACGCTCGGCGAGATCGAGCTGAACTCCCGGCCGACGCTGCGCTTTCATGGATCGCTTCCTGCGTTGACCGAGCAGTTGCGTAATTTAATCGCCGCCGAGCAGCGCATTGTGCTTGCTGTGCCCACGCAGGGCGATGTGGAACGCATGGCGACAGTGATGCGCGAATACCAAATTCCCTATCGGCTAGGCAGCCGGCCTTCGCATCCGAGCAGCGACACGATGTTTGACGAAGCCAGCTATCTTGCCGGCGACCTTCGTGTGCCGGTCATTGTGCGAACACAGATTGCCAGCGGCGTCAGTTTTCCTGAGGCCAATGTCATCGTCTTCGGGGCCAATGATCTATCGGACGACGCGGACATCCTGGCGCGGCCCGAGCCGAAGAAATCCAAGACTGCAGCGTTCGTTTCGGATTTCCGCGATCTTGCTGTCGGGGACTATGTCGTCCACGTCGAGCATGGCATCGCGCAGTATCAGGGTCTGAAAGAGATCGTGCAGGACGGGCTTTCGGTCGAGTTCATGATTCTCGAGTTCGCCGAGCAGGCCAAGCTCTATGTGCCGCTGACGAGGCTCGATCTAATTCAGAAGTATCGCTCGACTGACGCAGGACCCGCGCCGGTGCTTAACAAACTGGGCTCGCAGCAGTGGGGCAAGACCAAAGCACGCGTGCGTAAAGCCATGCAGGACATGGCGGGCGAGCTGCTCAAGCTCTACGCCGAACGCCACACCGCGAAGGGCACCTCTTTTTCGCCGGACAACGAGTTTCAGCGCGAGTTCGAAGACTCCTTCGACTACACCGAGACCGACGATCAGCTGGTTGCAATTGAAGCCATCAAGCAGGACATGGAGGCCTCAACACCAATGGATCGCCTGTTATGCGGCGACGTGGGCTACGGCAAGACCGAAGTGGCCATGCGCGCGGCCTTCAAAGCAGTGCAGGACGGCAAGCAAGTCGCAGTGCTCACGCCGACGACCGTCTTGTGCTTTCAACACTTCGAGACTTTTAAGCGGCGCTTCGCGCAGTTCCCGATTCACGTCGAGATGATTTCGCGCTTCCGTTCGCCCAAAGAGCAGAAGGCGATTCTCGAGCGTGTTGAAGCCGGCAAGGTCGATATCCTCATCGGCACCCATCGGGTGCTCTCGAAAGACATTAGGTTTCAGGATCTCGGCCTCCTCATCGTTGACGAGGAGCAGCGCTTCGGAGTGCGCCACAAGGAGCGCCTGAAGCAAATGCGCAAGCAAATTGACGTGCTGGCTATGTCGGCCACTCCCATCCCGCGCACGCTGCACATGTCGCTCGTGGGTCTGCGCGATATGAGCGTCATTGAAACGCCGCCCAAGGACCGCATGGCGATTCAGACCGTGGTCGCAAAGTTCGACGAAAAGATTGTGCGCTCGGCGGTCGAACTCGAATTGGAGCGCGGCGGTCAGGTTTACTTCGTCCACAACCGCGTCGAGTCGATCTATGAAATTGCCGCGCGCATTCAGGAGCTTGTCCCCGCGGCGCGGGTCATTGTGGGTCACGGTCAAATGGGCGAAACCGAGCTCGAGCGAGTGATGCTCGCCTTCATGAATCACGAGTACGACGTGCTTGTGGCCACCACGATCATCGAGAACGGCCTCGACATCCCGCTTGCGAACACCATGCTCATCAATCGCGCCGATCGACACGGACTGAGCGAGCTCTACCAGCTCCGTGGGCGTGTGGGCCGCTCCAATCGCCGCGCCTATGCGTATCTGCTCATCCCGGGTGAGCAGGAGCTGAGCGAGACGGCACGACGGCGTTTGGCTGCATTGAAAGAATTCAGCGACCTCGGTGCCGGGTTCAAGATTGCCGCCCTCGATCTTGAGCTGCGCGGTGCAGGGAACATGCTCGGCGGGGAGCAGAGCGGGCACATCGAGGCCGTCGGCTTCGAGCTCTACACGTCGATGCTCGAGGCCGCCGTGAAGGAGATGAAGGGCGAGAGCGCAGAAGAGCGTCCAACCACACAACTCAATCTGGGCATCCCTCTGCGTATCGACGAGAGCTACGTGGCGGAAGAGAACCAGCGTCTACGGCTCTACAAGAAGATTGCCAGTGGTGCGTCAGAGAAGGCCATCGCCGATCTGCGGGCCGAGATGGAAGACCGCTACGGGCAGTTGCCTGATGCCACCGTCTATCTACTCGAGGCGGCTGCGTTGCGGCTGGAGTGTGAGCGCATGGGAGTGGCGCAGATCGATCGGCGTCGCTCCGAGCTGCAGATTCGTTTTGTCGAGAATGCGCAGGTCGATCCGCAGCACCTGATGCAACTCGTAGCGCGCAACGCCAAGCGCGGCGCTCAGTTCACTCCCCAGGGGGTGCTCAAGTACCCGCTCAGCACCGCGCGGCCCGATGAAGTTCTGCTCGAAATTCGTGAATTGCTTGCCAACCTTGCGCCGTCGCCGGTAAACGTATAGAACCCGAACCGGACCCGAGGAAACGTGAAAAAACTCGTCGCAACACTCGCTCTTGGAGCCTGCATGCCTGTCTCGTTCGTTGCCCACGCAGAAAAAGAGAAACTCGGCGAAGTGTATTGGAAGAAGGTCTTCGTGCATGCCTCCGATGAGTATTTCGATCAGGTCTACTTTCCTTATGAGCCCACGCAGGGGACGCTGGCGGGCTACCACCAGTACGACACGAAGCTCGAAGATCTGAGCAGGCCAAAGATCGACGCGGAGATTGCGGCTCTGCAGCGATTTGAAATGCGATTCGCAGAGATGAACGCGAAGGCGTCGTTCGATACGGAAACACGCGGGGACTGCGCGATGGTGCTGGGGAATCTCCGGTCCCAGCTGCTGACGCTTCAGACCATCCGCCCCTGGGAGAAGAGCCCCGATCTCTACTCATCGACGCTGACCAACGGGGCTTTCGCGATTATGGAGCGCAAGTTTGCCTCACCGGACGAGCGCCTGCGTTCGCTTGTGGCGCGCGAACGGCAGATGCCTGCGTTGCTTGAGAACGCGCGCGAGAATCTCAAGAACCCTCCGCGCATCTACACCGAGATTGCCATCGAACAGCTCCCCGGCATTATTCATTTCTTTGAGAACGAGGTGCCTGCAGCATTCAAAGACGCTCGGGATGCAGCGTTGATGGAAGAGTTTGCCCATGCCAACGCGGCCGTAATCGCAGCACTCGAAAGCTATCTGGAGTGGGTGAAGTCGGATTTGCTGCCCGTCTCGAATGGCGATTTTCGCATTGGGGCTGATACGTTTTCCAAGAAGCTCGAGTACGACGAGATGATCGATCTGCCGCTCGATAAGCTGCTTGAAGTCGGTTGGGCCGACCTGCGCAAGAACCAGGCCCACTTCAGTCAGGTGGCCGAAGAGCTCGAGCCGAACAAAGATCCACGCGAGGTTCTGGAAGAACTCGGGAAAATGCATCCAGCTCCGGACAAGCTGATTCCGACTTTCTCGGCGACATTTGACGGGCTGGTGAGGTTCATTCGCACGCACCATATCGTTACCATTCCGTCGGAGATTCGCCCCACGGTGGAGGAGACGCCGCCCTTCATGCGCGCCACCACGTTTGCCTCGATGGACACGCCGGGTCCCTACGAGAAGCACGCTACGGAAGCCTATTTCAACGTGACGCTGCCCGATCCGTCCTTGACGCCGGCAGAGGTTGAAGGATTCATGCATTCGTTCAACGTGGGTACGGTGATTTCGACGGCGGTGCACGAGGCGTATCCGGGACACTACGTGCAGTTTCTTTGGGTGCCGCAGGCGCCGAGCCGGGTGCGCAAATTGTTGGGCGCCAACACCAATGTGGAAGGCTGGGCGCACTATTGCGAGCAGATGATGCTCGATGAGGGCTATGGGCAGCCGGGGCAGGGTGCAAAAGACGAGCGCGAATCGAAATTTCTACGGCTTGGCCAGCTTCAGGACGCGCTGCTGCGCAACGCCCGCTTCATCGTCGGCATCGAAATGCATACGGGCAAGATGAGTTTCGATGAGGCCGTCGAATTCTTCCAAAAAGAGGGCTATCAATCCAAGGAGTCGGCCCTTGTGGAAACAAAACGCGGTACGGCTGATCCGACCTATCTTTACTACAACCTGGGCAAGCTCGAGATCCTGAAGCTGCGTGAAGATCTGAAGAAGAAGCAAGGTGCGGACTTCTCGCTGGAAGAGTTTCATAACAACTTCCTCCGCCAGGGGTTTCCGCCCATCAAGATTGTGCGCAAGGCGTTGCTGGGCGACGATTCGCCGACGCTCTAAAAACTCAAGTAACAGGAGTTTCATCGATTTTCGCGATAAGGTTGAGAAGGGTCAACATTCATTGCAGGTATTTTGACGCGCTTTGCGTTTTACTTCTTTAGAGGAACGGGAGACGAGATGAGTCAGGAAGTACGAAAAGCAGTCTTTCCCGCGGGCGGCCTTGGCACGCGCTTTCTGCCGGCGACAAAAGTGATTCCCAAAGAGATGCTGGCCCTGGTGGACAAGCCGATCATTCAGTACGGGGTGGAAGAGGCCATCGCTTCGGGCATCGAGCACATCATTATCATCACCGGCCGCGGCAAAGGCGCCATGGAGGATCACTTCGACCACAGCTTCGAGCTGGATGCCACGCTCGAGCGCCGCGGCAAGAAGGAACTCTTGGCAGTTTCGCGCAGCGTCGCTACCATGGCCCGCATCAGCTATGTGCGGCAAAAGGAGCCGCTGGGACTGGGACACGCAGTTTTGTGCGCCAAAGAGCTGGTGGGGGACGAGGCATTCGCGGTCATCCTGCCAGACGATGTGATTGACGCTGACCCGCCCTGCCTCAAGCAGATGATCGATGTGTTCGATGAGCGTGGCGGCTCGGTGCTGGCCACGATGACCATCGATGGGCCAGGTATCTCGGCCTACGGTGTTCTCGCCGGTTCCCCCGACCCGGAGAACGAGCGCATCTATAACTGCACGGGCATGGTCGAGAAGCCGAAGCTGGAAGATGCCCCATCGAAGCAGGCCATCATTGGACGCTATGTACTGACGCCACGTATCTTTGAGTTGCTTGAGGAGACAAAGCCCGGCGCGGGTGGTGAGATTCAGCTTACCGACGGAATTAAAGGCCTGCTGAAGGAAGAGAAAGTGCTTGGCTATAACTTTGAGGGCAAGCGCTACGATGCGGGCGATAAGTTCGGCATGCTACAGGCTACAGTCGAGTTTGCGCTCAGGCGTTCCGATCTTGGGCCGCAGTTTCGCGAGTATCTGAAGGGGCTGACGCTCTGAAGTGGAGTTAGCGGAGCTGGCCCTTGCCTGGCAACGTGTTCGCGGAGTTAGCACAAACTCCCGTAGCCGCTAACTCGGCTATTTCACCCCTTCCACTTGATATTGCATCCTATCGACGGATGCTGATCCGGCGCGGGAACCTTGCCTGCCAGCACGCTATCGATTGCGTCACGCAGATTCTCGCCTGTTACGGGAATAGAGCTTCCGGGACGGTTGCTGTCGAACTGACCGCGATAGACGAGCTTAAAGTCTCTGTCGAAGAGGAAGAAGTCGGGCGTGCATGCGGCGTGATAAGCCTTAGCTACAGCCTGGGACTCGTCATACAAGTAGGGGAACCGGAATCCGAGCGTTTGCGCTTGTTTTTTCAGGCCAGCCGGGTTGTCATCGGGATAATTGTCGGCGTCATTGCTGCCGATGGCGACGATACTCACCGGTTCGCCGTCATAGTCCATGCCCAGCGCGGCCAGGCCTTTCTCGATGTGCTTCACGTAGGGGCAGTGAGTACAGATGAACATCACGAGCAAAGCCTTCTGGCCCCGAAAATCATTGCGCCGCACAATCTCGCCGCTGACGACGTCGGCCAGTGCAAATTCCGGCGCCTCTACGCCTAATTCCAAATCCATCGTTGATTCCGTCAGTGCCATGGAAATCCTCACAAATGCTGTTCGCCGTGTTCACGGTGCAGACAGCAGACCTAACTAACTCTGCTAACTGTGTTCACTTCGCCAACTGTGCTGTGTCTCAAAAGAGCCCCGGCTGCCGTCCCGGCATCGCCAATCCAAAATGTTCATAGGCGAGACGTGTTGCTGTGCGTCCGCGCGGCGTGCGGTCCAGAAAACCGATCTGAATCAGGAACGGCTCATAGACCTCTTCCAGCGCATCTTCCTCTTCTGCGAGCGTCGCTGCCAACGTGCCGAGGCCGACCGGTCCCCCGTCGTATTTCTGGATGATGGTGAGCAGAAGGCGGCGGTCGATCTCGTCGAACCCGTGCGCATCGACTTCCAGCAAAGTGAGTGCAGCATTCGCGGTTGGCCGGTCGATCGCGCCCGTGCCGCGGACCTGTGCATAATCGCGCACGCGCCGCAGCAAACGGTTTGCGATACGTGGGGTGCCTCGCGAGCGCAATGCGATCTCCGCTGCTCCATCTGGGTCGATCGGGACGCCGAGCACTTCGGCGGACCGCTCGACAATGACGCGCAATTCATCTTCGGTGTAGAACTCCAGCCGCAGCAGGATTCCAAAGCGCGATCGGAGGGGTGAGCTCAGCAGTCCCGGCCGCGTCGTGGCGCCCACAAAGGTAAACGGCCGAATCTCCATGACGTGCGTGCGCGCCGCTGGGCCCTGCCCGATGATGATGTCCAACTTGTAGTCTTCGAGCGCGGTGTAGAGCTTCTCCTCCAGCACCGGCTGCATGCGATGAATTTCGTCGAGGAACAGGACCTGCCTCTCGCGCAGGTTGGTCAGGATGGCGGTCAGATCGCCCTGAATCTGCAGAGCCGGCCCGGAAGTCTGTTGGAACGCAACATCGAGTTCGTTGGCGATGATGGTCGCCAGCGTAGTCTTTCCCAGCCCTGGCGGACCGAAGAGCAGCACGTGATCCAGCGCTTCACCGCGGGACTTGGCCGCTTCAAGGGCAATTGCCAGCTGCTCTTTGGCTTTTGATTGGCCGATGAACTCGCGCAGCCAGCGGGGACGCAGCTTCAGCTCAAAATTCTGCTCTTCTTCGGAGCGGGAGGCGCTGACCAGGCGTTCCGGAGTGTCTTCTTTGGTACGGGCCATGCTGAGGGAAGTGTAGCTGCTGGAGGTGCAGGGGGCAAAACAACTGAATCGGAACCCTATCGGCACGCTTTGCAGGCGTTTTTGCAGAGCAGTCTTGGGCGCTGCAATCAAGTTGTAAGAATTCGCGCAAGTCTTTGGCCTGCTCCTCGTTACGCGCGTAACTTTGGAGTCTCCACGACTCAAGTTTGTTATTGATTCGGTCTTTTGAGATGACTTATGATTGCGCCACTCACAAGAATTTGCCACTCGTGTGAAGTGACTCGTTAGCTTTGAATTGCGAGCTTTCTAGTGGGTAGAAGCACTCGGTTGCGGCCGGCTGTTAAGCATCGAGTTAGGCGCACGGGCGCTGTTAATGCATTGCTAAATAAGGATCGGAACCGGATGAAGATTGGCAACGCCACGCCGGCATTACCTTCCGTCTTAATTCGGGTTTGCCGTGAAAAGGACCGAGCAGGCTCGGCAGAAGGCCAGGAGATTTCTAATGCGTAATCGGTTGTTCATGGGAGCACTTTCAGTTATTGGCGTTGCTATGTCACTTACTGGGTGCACCAATCCCTCGGGGCTGGATTCGATTGCCGTCACACCGTCGACACAGGCCTTAGCCGTAGGGCAAACTGCGGAGTTGAGCGTGACCGGGACGTACGGCAACGCGAATCATCTCTCGACACAGCCGGTATCGAGCGGGGTGACCTGGTCGTCGAATACGACGTCCGTGGCGACTGTGAGCGCGACTGGTGTCGTCACCGGAGTTGCAAGCGGGACGGCGACCATCACGGCAACGGCACAAGGGTTCAGAGGGCCGGTCTCTGCGACCGCGACGGTCACAGTGGGAGCGACCACCGGCACCGGTGGCTCAACCGGAGGCAGCGTAGTTTCGGTTGCCGTCATTCCGAGCGCACAAACCGTTGCAACGGCCGGTCAAACCACACAGTTTATTGCGATCGGAACAACCTCGACAGGTGCAACGCTGTATCTGACCAACGCCGTCGCATGGAGCTCGAGCACTCCCGGAGTCGCTACGATTGGCGCCACCACGGGCCTGGCCACAGCAGTCGGTGCAGGAACGACCACGATTACAGCCCTTTACACCGATGCTACGACAGGGTCTGTCGTGACCGGTGAGGCGACCTTGACCGTCTCCGCAGGCGCTTCGGAGCAATACACCTCTCTTTCGCTGCTTCCGTCGAGTTTGTCTCTGACTGCTTCGGGCCAGACAAGCCAACTGGTTCTTCTGGGTGTTGCAGGCTCTAGTGGGCTGACCGAGAACCTCACGAGTTCGCCGAAGGTGACATGGAGTTCCGGCACGCCGACGGTGGCAACGATCAGTGCGACCGGGCTGGTCACAGCGGTCACTGCGGGTGCCTCCACGGTCGTTGCTCAATTCACCAACAACGATGGATCGGTCGTCACAACGAGCGCGTCGGTCTCGGTCTCCATTACCGGCACCGGGACCTCACTGGAGTCAATCACTTCGCTGAGCATCGTTCCGGGTTCGATCACGGTCAATGATTTTCTGTTGTCAGGCCAATTCCTGGCGATCGGAACCTTCTCGCAGGCGCCCTATGTTCGGGACGTGACCAACGATTCGACAACGACATGGCTTTCGTCGGAGCCGAACTCTTTCCCGGTCAGCACAAATTGCACAGGGTCGAGTACCAACCCACCCGCCACGTGCGCGGGTTCGGGAGCCAGCGCGGGAATCGTGACGTCATACGCTGCCGGCGGCGCCGCGATCATCGCGGAATCCCAGAGCCTTGACGGCACAATTCAGACGGCAACGGCAACGTTTAGCTGTCCCTTTGTTCTTGCCAATCCGCCTACGCCGGGTTCCTGCCCGAGTAACAATGGGTCGTTGCCCTCGCAGCTGATTTCGACCCTGACGGTCTACAATCGCGGCCTCAATACAACCACTTGGCAGGTTACGGCACCCTCTGCAACAGGTACCGCCGATGTGCTTCACTGCGGTCCGGGCTGGACCGGTGCGGGCGGCTCGGTTTGTACGGCCTCCTATCCCACTACGACTGGAGGGGCGGACACCAAAGTCATCCTGACCTCTCCTGCCGGCGCGGGTGCCTTCGGCGGCTGGTCTTCGAACTGCACGCCTAGCGACGCGAGCGGCACTCCGATCGCCGGAGCAGGGACTGCGGGCGGCCCGAACTACTGCGTGGTCGATTTGGTCACTGACGACACAGTGGGAATCATCGTGAACTAGGCTTGCGAGCAAGCAACTGACGAAAGCCGCTCTCCGGGGCGGCTTTCTCTTTGGGGGTGCCCCAACGCAGCGATTTAGACTGGGTAGGTCCTCTTCCGCCTCTAAATGACCCACCGGTTCGCCCGCCTACGCCGCTTCCGCTTCAACTTTCCACAACGCGTTGCCGCCGGGCTCCTGCTGTTGTTCTTAGGGCAAGGCTTATGGATCATCAGCCGTCAAACGCTCTCGGATCGCGACTACCAGTACGCACGCTGTGGCCGCGAAACCTGGGAGAAGCCCTCGCCTCTTGCGGGCTATTTCACGACCTGCGGCAATCTGCGGGACGGGATCCTGGCGTATCGCCTGGCAGGCCTGCCTCTCACTCTGAATCTGCTGGCCGAGCGTGCCCTCGACGTCTTGCGCAAGCCCGAAGATCGCGTCGTGCAATCGGCTGGCGAAGTCAACTCCTGGGAGCTTCGCCATCAGCTCACCCATATCCTGCTCTTGCTGCGTCTGCCATTCCTCGGCGCCGGTTGTGTGCTTGGCGCGGGCCTCTGGTGGGTCACGCGACGTCTCTATGGCAATTTGGGCGGGTACACGGCCCTGGCTCTCTATTGCTTTTCGCCGCCGATTTTGCGCGCCTGCGGGACTCCCTCGCCGGAGATCCTCGCGACCCTTGGGGTCTATGGCGCGGTGTACACCTGCATCGGTGTGGCCCACGCCATGCAGGGCCCGCGACGCAAATGGCGGCCGCGTATCGTGCTGCTGACGGCTGTCCTGGGAGTCGCTGCAGCATCGCATATCGCCGCGCTGCCGGTGGCGGCTCTCCTCGGCTTGGTCTTTATGCTCTGGGTTGCTGAGGGACGACGCAGCCAGGTGTTGCCGGTCGTCTTGAGTGCTTCTGTGGGAGCGGTCCTCTTCGTCTTCCTCTGCTACAACCTCTCTCCCGACGCGTTCTCGTATGTCTTCCGTTCTGCCGACGGGTTCTTGGGTTTCTCGCTCGATCCGGCGAAGCGGTTCTTCGCTTCTCTGGCCAACGCAGGCGTTACGGTGGCAGCGGCTGCGGCAGTGCTGCTTTATGTGGGTGTGCGCCGCTCGCGCTACTTCGGGAACACGGCTCCGTTGCTTTGCGCCCTGATGCTTTTTGGGCTTGTCATGACGGGTGCGCCCGGGAGTCCCTTGCTTTGGGGCTTGCCGTTCCTGCTCACATTTGTGGGCGGCGTCTTCGCGGATGCGTATGAGAGCCCGCGCGGGCGCATGGCGATGGCGGCGGGCGCAGCGATCGTCGTCCTACAGGTGGTTTTCTGCGTTCTCAGCCTCCCCGGCCTGTTGTGAATGCGGACCTCCGCCGCCAGCCTATTTCGGTACATAATTGCGACCGCTCGTTATCCCGTTTATCCTTCTGCAAAGTAAGGACTTATTTCCCACAGATAGCCTTGTCCCCAGCCCTCCCGAGACGTTAAAATAAGGAGACATCTTGTGGCGCTCAGCCGCCCCACTTTCACTCCAACTATGGCGCTTTTTGGGCAGCCGTTTTAGCGGCTCGAAACAGGTTCAGAAAATCCCCTATGGCAGACGATCAGAATCCGCAACTTCCCCTTGGTGGCGGTACGCCGCCGAATCCAAGCCACATTCCGATCAACATCGAAGAGGAGATGCGCCACTCGTATCTCGCTTACTCGATGAGTGTGATCATCGGGCGCGCGCTCCCCGATGCTCGCGATGGGTTGAAGCCCGTGCATCGGCGCATTCTCACCGCCATGGACCGCGAGGGATTACAGCACAACAAGCGATACTCCAAGTGCGCGGGCGTGGTGGGCGAGTGCTTGAAGAAGTACCATCCGCACGGTGACTCATCTGTCTATGACGCTCTGGTGCGCATGGCGCAGCCATGGTCGTTGCGGTATCCACTCGTAGACGGACAGGGCAACTTCGGCTCTGTGGATGGCGATCCGCCGGCTGCCTACCGGTATACCGAGTGCCGCATGGAGAGCATCGCCGAAGCAATGATGGCTGATATCGATATGGAAACTGTCGATATGATGGCCAACTTCGATGAGACGACAGACGAGCCGACTGTTCTGCCCACGCGAATTCCAACTCTGATCGTCAACGGTTCCAATGGAATCGCGGTGGGCATGGCGACCAATATTCCGCCCCACAATTTGACGGAGATTGTGAACGCCGCCATCGAATTGGTGAATCACCCGAAAGCGGGCCTCGCAGAAGTGTTGAAGCACGTTAAAGGGCCAGATTTCCCCACGGGCGGCTTCATTTACGGCAAGAGCGGCATCGTCGACGCCTATAAGACGGGTCGCGGACGCTTTATGATGCGAGCCAAGGTGGCCACGGAGAACCTGACGAAGGAACGCCAGGCGATCATCGTCACCGAGATCCCGTATCAGGTGAACAAGTCGAAACTCATCGAGCGTATCGCTGAGCTGGTCACCGAGAAGGTCATCGACGATATCGGCGATGTGCGCGACGAAAGCGATCGCGACGGCATGCGCATCGTGATCGAGCTGAAGCGGGGAGCGCAGATGGAGATCATCCTCAATCAGCTCTACAAGCACACGCAGATGCAGGAGAGCTTCTCGATGATCTTCTTGGCCGTACTTAACGGCCAGCCGAAGGAGATGGGCCTCGACACGGCGATTCACACCTTTATCAACCACCGCATCGACGTGGTGCAGCGGCGTACGGTCTACCTGCTGCGCAAGGCGAGAGAGTTTGAGCACATTCGGGAAGGCTACAAGATAGCGCTCGACAATCTCGATACGGTGATCCGCATCATCCGCGCGTCACGGTCTCGTGCCGAAGCGCGCGAAAACCTCTATACGTGGGGCAAAGGGAAAGACATTGTCATCAACCTCGATCGTGAGCGCCTGCCGAACGAGGAACTCGGTCTTACTGTGCGCCAGGTCGACGCGATTCTTGAGTTGCAGCTCTATCGCCTCACGCAACTTTCGGTCGGCGAGATCCTCAATGAGCTCAAGGAAATTCGCGCCAAGATCGCAGAGTACGAGGAAATTCTGGGCAGCGACAAGAAGCTGCGTTCGGTTATCGTGAAGGAGCTTGAAGAGGTTCGCGACAAGTTTGGCGATGAGCGCCGCACGCAGATCATCGACGAGTCGACCGAACTGCAGATCGAAGATCTGATCGCCGACGAACAAGTGGCCGTGACCGTCAGCCATCAGGGCTACCTCAAGCGCACGCCCATCTCCATCTATCGCCAGCAGCGCCGCGGCGGCACAGGCCGCATGGGGATGAAGACCCGCGAGGAAGACTTTGTCTCGCAGCTCATCATAGACTCGACCCATGCTTTTCTGCTCTGCTTCACCAACGCGGGTCGCGTCTACTGGCTCAAGGTCTACGAGGTTCCCGATGTGGGTGCCGCCGGCAAGGGCAAAAGCATGCAGAGCCTGTTGAGCCTGCAGCCGGGCGAAAATGTTCGAGCCATTCTGGCCATTCGCGATCTCGAAGAGGAAGGGAAGTTCGTCTTCTTCGCCACACGCCAGGGAACGGTGAAGAAGACGCCGCTCAAGGACTTCTCCAACGTCATGTCGCGCGGCATCATTGCCATTGGCATCGACAAGGAAGATGAGCTGGTCGCAGCAAAAATCACCGACGGTAACGAGATTGTCTTCCTCGCGACCCATGAAGGCATGGCTATCCGTTTCGACGAGTGTGACGTGCGCTCCATGGGACGTCCGGCGTTCGGCGTGCGCGGCATCGACCTTGGCAAGAACGACTATGTCGTTGGTGTTGCCATCACGCCCAAGGAGCACGAAGAGGGCGCTTTTCGAATTCTCGCGGTCACGGAGAATGGCTTCGGCAAACGCACCAACGTCGAGGAGTACCGCCTGCAAACCCGTGGCGGCAAGGGCGTAAAGAACATGGCCGTGACTGAGCGAATCGGCAAGGTCAATACGATTCAGCTGGTCGACGACAACTCGGAGCTTGTCGTAATCAGCCAGTTCGGCAAGATCATCCGCATTGATACTAAGGGGGTTCGTGCCGCGGGGCGCGCGACACAAGGCGTTCGTCTGCTGAATCTCGAGGACGACGACAAGGTGGCGGCTGCGGTCATCATCCCGCCGGAAGAAATCGCCAAGGACGACGAGCCGACACTGCTGCAGTAAAAAACGCGTCCAGAGAGGCCTGATTGGTAATTCCATTAGGCCCTCTCTATCCTAAGAACTCACAAAGCCCGGCGGGTTTCAGCCGCGCAGAATCCGAATCTCGCTAGCCGCACTTTCGTGCACATTCATCTTGAGCATGATCCAGCTTGCAAGATGCTCTTGCGGTAAACTGAATTCGGACTTTATCGGACAATCTCGTACCACGTTGACCACTCGAATCTCTTGCTGATGCGTCCTACACTGGTGTTGCTCTCGAATCTTCGCGCGCTCCTCGTGACCCGCGCCGTACTTCTCAGTTTCCTGCTCGCGGTTTTGTGCGCCTCGGCGTCAATGCACGCGCGTGGTCTGCAGGCTCGCGCACACCACCGGACGACGTCCGCGTCTGCGTCCTATGGGAATTCCGCTTCAGGACACGCCCGCGCTGCACGAAGCCACGTCTCCCGCAGCTATGCCGCTTCCAGACGCAGGCATAGACCCGCCGTCGTGCGCGCGCGCATGCCCATCCGCCGCTACTCCTGGATGAGCAAGCACCGTTCCGCGGCTTCGGAGCACTTCTCGCATCCGCTGGTCACGGAAGACACGACCGGGGCAACCGCGACTACGCTCGCGGGAACTTCCCGGACATCCGTTGCAGTGGGCGAAGACTCCAACCCCTCCGATACCAACACCGCAACGCCGCAGGACGCGGCCAAGCAAATAGCCGCGGTCGAGATGCCGGTCGCTCCACATGCCGCGCTTCATGTCGCGATCCCAGACCCTCTGGGCAGCAAGAACATAGTCAGGATGGCTCCCCTGCGTGGGTCGCTCGAGTCATTGATCCGCCAAAACGAGAAGACGAATGCGGATAATCTCGAACGAATTGAGGACGATGCCGATCTGCGTGCCCGTATCGCCAATGGCCAGCTCGTTCGGGTTCCCGAGTCGGACGGTCTCGCCGTGAATTCTGCATTGTCCGAGGATCGGAGGTACTGCCGTCCCTGGACTGCAGCCTTCCTGAAGGATCTGTCCAAGGCGCACGAGGCGCAGTTCCACCATGCATTCGAAGTCAGCTCAGCGGTGCGTACCGTCGAATACCAGAAGCGTCTGATGCGGACAAATGGGAATGCAGCGCCCGCCGAAGGCGATGTCGCCAGTCCACACCTGACCGGAGCCACCATCGACATTGCCAAGAAGGGGCTGACCCACAGCGAGATCTACTGGATGCGCGACCGGCTGGCGGCCCTGCAGAACGAAGGAAAGATCGACGTGGAGGAAGAATTTCGACAGTCTTGTTTCCACATTACGGTCTATAAGAGCTATGCGGGCGCCGGCCCAGCTCATAAGCCCATTCCGCACACCGCTGCGCCGCCCGCCGAGGACGAAGATACCGACTCGGCAGATCCGGCTGCCCATCCAGCTTGAATTTGGCCCGCGAATCCCAGTAGAAATTCGATTTCGGTTCATTCCCGATCAAGATACAATCGCGTCCGGATGGAATTCGTCCGGGCGGGGAACCGGCAATTCCCCGTAGCCGTATGTCCTGAAAAGAATGCAACCGCTCGCAGTCTCCCCCGGTCCTAACCCACAGGTCTAACCCGGCGTTTTTTTCGAGAGGCGAAAATCATGAGCGATCCAGAGGTTCAACCGGCGGCTGAGCAGGCCCCCGGTCTCTCTCAATTCCAGCGTGTGACCAACACCTTTACCGCGCCTTCCAAGACATTCGCAGACATCAAGCGCGGCAACAGGAGCTGGTGGCTGCCGTTCATCATCTTTACTGTCGTCGGCTACATTCTCTTCGGCGTGGTTGCCTCGAGAATCGGCATGGAGCAGGTGGTGCAGAACCAGATTCACCTGAGCCCCAAGCAGGAGGAGCGCATGAACCAGGCTACGCCCGAGCAGCGTGCAATGTCGATGAAGATCTCGCTCTACGTCACGGAGGGCTTCTTCATCGGAAACCCGCTTGTGCTGCTGATCGTTATTGCGGTCGGCTCGGTCGGTCTTTGGGGCACCATTAACTTTCTGTTTGGCGGCAAAGCCACCTACGGAAGCATCTTTACCGCGTGGATGTACGCGGGACTTCCCGGGATTGTCAAAGTGCTTTTGGGGATTGTTGTCATCTATGCAGGAACGGCACCGGAGTCCTTCAACATCAAGAACTATGCTCCAACGAATCTCGGAGCCTTTCTCAATCCACTCGAAACCAACGCCGCGCTCTATGCACTTGCAAGCTCGATTGACATCGTCACGATCTGGACGCTCGTTCTGCTAGGCATGGGCACGGCCCTCGTCGCCGGAGTCAAGAAGACCTCTGGCTACATCGCCGTCTTCGGATGGTGGGCCATCTTTGTGCTGATTGGCGTGGGTGTTGCTGCGATTACGAGTTAGTCTCGTCGCTGTTTGACCCAACATAAACGGCGCGCATCCTCAAGATGCGCGCCGTCGTCATTCTGGTTCCCAAACCCCTTGTTCTCGGCTGCTCCTTGGTTATGAGCGAACCGAGCGGGAGGGGTGTGTTCGAAGCTCCAGGGCTCACTCCCAATCACAGGTTGACGCGCATGCATTCTGCTCCCAAGTCTCCATCGTGGACGAGAAGCCCGAAAATTCTGCGCAATCACCGAGAGCCGCGGATCCTTCGCACAGGTCGCAAAGCACCCCACGCCGGAACCGCAGCCGTTCCTGAGCTAACTCATTCCATTTCAATTCCTTCTGACTTGCCTGCTTCGTCTGAGATAACTCCACTGGAAGAAAAAGGACGAAATCGTCATTTTTCTCGCGATCTGGGACGCGCACCATTGACTCAGAAATCCGACCGAATTAGTCTGCATTTAAATAAGACTGAATTGGTCGCATATCAAAGAGGCGGCCGCGTTCGTTTTGGAGGGTTTGCAGGTGCTCGCATCGTCGTGTCTTCGAAGAGGATTCCTAGTCCTTTTTTATCTGTTTGTTACAGCTATTCCGAATCTCCGGGCCCAGCAGGAGCCGCCTTACTTTGTGACCTATTCCTCGGTGATGGAAGAGCCGGGGAATCTCGAGATTGAAAACCAGAACATTGCGGCTTCGCCCAAGAACGCGAACGCCTTTTTCGCGCCGACGGTGGAGTTTGAGTATGGCGTGACGGCGTGGTGGACGGCTGAGGCGTATGTGCAGGGGCAGACGACGGTGAACGACTCGGCTGTGTTCACCGGGTTCCGGTTCGAGAACCGGTTTCGGCCTCTGCCGCGCGAGTCCTGGGTGAACCCGGTGCTCTATGTCGAGTACGAAGACCATAACGAAGCAGACAAGAGTTTTCTGGAGATTACGGATCACGACTCGATTACCGACGTTGAGGTTCCGAATGCCGAACTGCACAAGGAGATCGAGCGGGCGATCGAGGGCAAGCTGATCTTGTCGAGCAACGCGAAGGGCTGGAATCTCTCGGAGAACATCATCGCGGAGAAGCCGGTGAACGGGCCAGATCCCTGGGAGTTCGGCTACGCGCTGGCTGCCGCTCATCCGCTGGCCGTCAAGGGGAGCATCCGGCGGTGCACGTTTTGCCGGCAGAACTTCGATGTGGGCGGCGAGCTCTTTGGGGGGCTGGGAACACGATCCAGCTTTGGTCTACGCGATACCTCGCAGTATTTCGGGCCGACGGTCGCCTTCAACACGCCGAAGGGAGTGACGCTGAAGTTCTCGCCGGAGCTTGGGTTGAACGACAACGCGGCGGGAGTGTTGTGGCGATTCGGGGTGAGCTACGAGATCGAACAATTCCGCGATTGGTTCCGGAGGACGAAGTGAAGAGGGTTGGTTGGCTGCTGGGTTTTGTGTTGATGGCGTCTCTTGCGGGTTCCGCCAAGAGCGATGGGACCAAAAGTGACGGGTCCAAACATGATGGATCGTGGATGAGAAAGGTGAGTGCCGCGGATCGAGCACGCGTGAATCCGTATGCGGGGAATGTGGAGGCGATTGCGGCGGGACGGAATCTGTTTCTGAACAACTGCGCGAAGTGCCACGGAGAGCATGCGCAGGGGAAAGGCTCGCGGCCGCCCTTGCGCAGCGAGCGGATCCAGAGCGCCACGGACGGCGAGATCGCATGGATTGTGAAGAACGGGAATCTGTATAAGGGCATGCCGAGCTGGGGCGGGCTGCCTGAGCAGGAACGCTGGCAGATTGTGACGTACATCCGGAGCTTGAGTCCGGAGGTGGGGCATTGATGGCTTGGCGGAGCAGGCGAGAGGCGGATTCCGACACGCGAGCACTGGGCAGCTTCGAGAAGGCGCGCGCTAGGCTCTCCCGGCAAACTCGCGGGTTTCGGTCAGGACCTTGACCTTCTCGCCTTCCTTGACAAAGAAAGGCACGCGGATCTCGATGCCGGTCTCCAGCCGTGCTGGCTTGGTGACTGCACCGCTGGCCGTGTCGCCGCGGACTCCGGGCTCGGTGTACTCGACAGCAAGTTCGACCTGCGCGGGCAGTTGCAGACCGATCGGATTGCCGTTGTATTTGTCGAGTCGGACAATTGCTCCTTCGAGGAGAAAATCGAGGGCATCGCCGAGCTTCTCTTTCGAGAGCTGGATCGTCTCGAAGCTTGTCTGGTCGAGGAAATACGAGCCTTCGCTGTCGGAGTAGAGGTAGGAAGCTTCGACGGTTTCGAGGTCGGGCTCTTTGAATTTCTCGCCGGCCTTGAAGGTCTTGTCGAAGACGGCGCGGGTGAGCAGGTTGCGCATCTTAAAGCGGACAAGCGTCTGGCCTCCGCGCGCGGTCGGTGTGGAGACTTCTACGTCCATGCAGTAGTAGGGTGCGTTCTCGAACTCGAAGTACATCTTGCGCTTGATATCGATGGCGTCGATGAGGGTGGCCATAGGGCAATTTTAGCGGGTCGGTGAGGATGACACCGGCCGGGATGGGTTGTTGCTTTCCGACACTTGCGACAAACGACGTTGCAAGGATGGGGCACCCTTGTTTCGCGCTGACTGAAGCTGTGTCTCCGGGAGCGGAGACTTAGGCGAGCGGGAGAACTTAGGCGGCCGGGAGACGCATGGCTTCGAGGGCGGCGGTCATGTCCGTGCCGAGACTTTGCTGCGTGTCGTCGCCGAGTTTGGCGCCCTGGCTGGTGAGATAAAAGACATCGATGGCGGTTTCGCCTTCTGTATCGATGAGCGCGACCTCGATGTTGCACTGGTGCGTGGAGAGCGTGAGCGCGATCTGGCGGAGGAGGCCGGGGATGTCCTGCGCGACGACCTGCAAAAGGGTGGAGTGGCTCGAAGACTCGTTGTCGAAGGAGAGGCGCGTGGGCACTTCGACCTTGATGCTGCTCGCGTGGTTCAGGTGGGAGCGCGACTCGAGCATCTGCTCCACTTGAGTTTTTTGGGCGACCACGTCATGCAGGTAGGCGAGGAAGCGATCTTTCTCGCTGGGGTTGAGCTCGATGGTGCGGAAGGTATCAGTGAACTGGAAGCTGTCGACGATGACGCCAGCCTCGTTGGAGAAGGCGCCGGCCTTGACGATGTTCATGCCCCAGGCGGCGAGTGCGCCCGAGACGTCGGCGAAGAGGCGCCGGCGATCGCGGGTGATGACGGTGAGATCGAAGAGTTGCCGGTGCGGGCGCAGGTCGAGCTGGACGGGATCCTGGTCAAGTTTGACGGCGAGCTGGAAGTGATCGCGAATCACTTCGGGAAGGCGGGTTTGCAGATAGCGCTGGGGAAGGCCTTCGAGGAATTGTTTGAGTTCGCCGTATTGGCTCGAGGGCACCATGGCGCGGATGCGATTGAGCAGCGTGGGGTCGATGGCGGCGTGGTAGCGAACCTCATCGACACTGCGATCCATGAAGTTGGCAGTGGCCATGTAGAACTGCCAGAGGTTCTCGGCCTTCCACGGCGTGAGCGCTTCGGGGTTGACGGCTTTGATGTCCGCATAGGTCATCAGCGTGAGCATCTTCAACAGACTGGGGCTGCCGATTTTGTCGGCGAAGGCGCGGACGTTTTCATGATCGAAGATGTCGCGGCGCATGGCGTTCGACATTTCGAGATGGAGACGGATAAGCTTGAGCACCGCTTCGCGCTCTTCGGCGTCGAAGTCGAGACGTGCGAGGAAGCTGTCGGCAAGCTCGACGCTCTGAGCGGTGTGTTCGCCGCTGCGGCGGCCCTTGCCGGTGTCGTGCAGGAGCAGGGCCAGGAGGAAGAGATCGAGGCGGTCGATTTCCGGGAGCAACTGCGCGAGTCGATGCTCCCAGTCGTGCGTAGGCTGACGCAGTCCGTGCACATTATCGATGGTGAGGAAGGTGTGCTCGTCGACGGTGTAGCGATGATAACTGTCACGGATGACGAGGGCGTCGATGCCGTGGAACTCGGGGATGAGCATCTCGAGAACGCCGAGTGCGTGCATGGTTCTTAACGCGTGCGCCGCATGCGGGCCGAGCAGAGCTTCGCGCAGAGCGTTCCAGAGATAGGGGCCCTCGGGAATGTGGATGGCAAGGGCTGGAAGCGCGTCGGTGATGCGATCTTCAGCGGCCTGCGAGAGCGCGTAGCCGTGTGTGGCCATCAGCGAGAAGATGCGGAGGATGGCAGCGGTGTCGGAGAATTGTGCGCCGGGAAGGATGTCGATGCGGCCCTGGTCGAGGATGAAGTCGGTGCCGGCGATGGGAGTGCGGCGGCGGCGAAACTGGCGGTAGAAGCTGACCGGCGCGGGGAGATGCTCCATGAGGAGCGCGGCGCGGCGATAGACGATGCGTGCATGGCGATAGTAAGTGCGCATCCAGTAAGCCGGGTCGGCGGTGCCGCGGGTTTCAAGACCGATGGAATTCGCGGCGGCTTCATCCTGCGATTGCCAGTCGAGGGTGTTGTCGTCGCGACCGTGGCGGAAGTGCAGGAAGCATCGTGCTGCTGCGAGGAAGTCGAAGGCGGCTTCGGCGTCGCCGCGGGCACTCTGGAAGACGCCGCCGCGTTGGCGCGGCCACTCTTTTGTCTCCTTCAGGTGAAAGAGCAGAGCGAACCAGACAGCGAGATGGTAGTCACGAAGGCCGCCGGGGCAGTCTTTCAGATTCGGCTCGAGATGAAAGATGGTGTTGCCGTATTTGGCGTGACGGGCGCGGGCCACTTCACCGAGCTTCTGGGTGATGGTATTCCACTCGCTCAGGACGAGGCCGGGCAGGGTTGTCTGGTGGAGTTGCTGATAGAGGGGGAACTGGCCGGCTAGGAAGCGGCGATCGAGGGTGGCGAGGGTGAATTCGAGGTTGTCGGGATCGAAGCGTCCGATTTCTTTGACGGTGCGCGAGGAGGGGCTGGCGCGCAGGCCGATGTCCCACATGCCCTGAATGATGGCGCGAACGGCTTCGCGAGCTTGTTCTTCGGTTTTGTCGTCGGCGAAGGCGAAGAGGACGTCGATGTCGGAGTAGGGGAAGAGATCTTTGCGGCCGTAGCCGCCGAGGGCGAGGAGGGCGACATTGGGCGGGGCTTGTCCGGCAAAGGCTCGTCGCCACATTTCGATCAAAATCCGGTCGACTACGGCGGAACGTCGGCGAATGGCCGCCGTGCCGTCCCCGGTGCGCTCACAGGTCTGGCGGACGAGCGCCATCTCGCGAAGATACTGCTCCCGTAGATCGTCAACCGCCAAAGCGACTGGATTCATGTGAGAATTTCGGTGGTTCGGCAAAGCCTAGGGTGTTAACAGAATACTAAAGGATGAGAGATCGCGGGCGAGCGAGTGCTGCGATCCTGAGAATTCAGGCCGGAATTGAGGCGCACGTCATGCGCGACGCGAGCAGAGGTGTTGATTCTGCCCCTCGTGCGCCAATGGCTCAGACGTCCAGGCGATTTGAAGCTGCAACCTTGCCGTACCAATAGCCGGAGTCCTTGATGGTGCGTTTCTGGTCGCGGTAGTCGACGTAAATCAGGCCGTAGCGCTCGGTGTGGCCGTTGGCCCACTCGAAGTTGTCGAGTAGGCTCCAGGCGTGGAAGGAGCGGACACGGGCACCGTCGGCAATGGCGCGGGCAAGCTCGGCGAGCTCTTCGCGGAAGAATTCGATGCGTCGCGTATCGGGCACGCGGCCATTCTCCTTCTCGAAAGGCTCGTCGAGATAGCCGCAGCCGCTCTCGGTGATCTCGATGATCGGGTTGTTGTACTCGCGCGAGATTCTAGTGACGAGGTCGTAGATGGCGCGGGGCCAGACTTCGAGGCCGGACTCGGTGAGCGGTCCTTCGGTGGGCATCTCGGCGCGGAAGCGCGTATAGGGATCGCGCCCGGTGGCCGGATCGGCTTCGATTTCGGTGCCGCTGAAGCCGCCGCCACTGAAAGCCTGCGTGTGGCTCGCGTCGGAGACGAGGCGGCGCGTGTAGTAGTGGAACCCGACCCAATCGAGCTGCGCCAGGAGCAGTTTTTCGTCGCCGGGCTTGAAGCCCATGAGCTCGTAGGGTGGTTCTCCCACGAAGGCCTTGGGATACTGACCTTTCATGGTGGCTTCGAGAAAGAAGACATTGTTCATCGCGTGGTAGCGATCGGCGGCGGCGCGGTCGCCGTCCGAGTCGGTCTTGGGGTAGGCGGGGCACATGCCATAGGCGCTGCCGACGGTGGCCTTCGACGAGGCAGCTTTGAGGGAACGCAGCGCCTCAGCCTGTGCGAGCGCGATGGTGTGCGCCGCTTTGAGAAAGTCGCCGATGTTGGCTCGGCAAGGCGGGAACGCGCCCACGCCGTAGCCCATGTAAGCGACGGACCAGGGCATGTTGAAGGGTGCCCAGATGGTGATGCGATCGCCGAGGTGTTTTGCGAGGATGCCTGCGTAGTCGGCGTAGTAGCCTGCGAGGTCGCGGTTGGGCCAGCCGCCCTTGTCTTCGAGTGCCTGAGGCAGGTCCCAGTGATAGATGGTGCAGAAAGGACGAAGACCGTTGGCGAGCATGGCGTCAACCACGCGGCTGTAGTGATCGATCCCTTTCATGTTGGGCGCGCCGGTCCCCATGGGCTGAATGCGCGGCCAGGAGATGGAGAAGCGATAGCTTTTCTGGTTGAGACGTTTGGCGAGGGCCATGTCCTGTGCGAAGAGGTGGTATTGGTCGCAGGCGATGTCGCCGGTGGTGCCGCCCTTGACTTTGCCGGGAGAGTGCGTGAACCGGTCCCAGATGGATTCGCCTTTGCCGTCTTCGTTCCATGCGCCTTCGACTTGGTAGGCGGCAGTGGCCGTGCCCCAGAGAAAGCCGTCCGGGAAGCGCGCCTGTTGCATGTCGGAAGAAGGAACGGAGCCGGGTATTTCTTGAGCCGTGGCAAGAGCGGGATTCGCGGCGAGGAGAGTGGGGCTAGCGGCTGCGGCGAGAGAGCCTGCAACAAATTGGCGACGGTTCAAAGCGTTCTCCTGAGGGCAAAAAGAGGATACTCTTTGTCGCTCAGGGATGGAGTGGTTTCGGATTAGCCCCAAAGAATTGGTCTCTGATTCTTGGGTTGGGCCGACAAGTCTTCGCAGCCGTGGTGGTTATTCCGTCCAGCGCCGCATGATGAGCGTGGCATTGATGCCGCCGAATCCAAACGAATTCGACAACGCCACATCGAACCTGTGCGGGATGGCCTTGTTGGGCACGTAGTCCAACTTGCACTCCGGGTCCGCTTCGTCGAGGTTCGTCGTCGGGGGCAGAATCTGATTCTGCAACGCCAGCACCGTAATGCCTGCTTCCAGTCCGCCGGCGCCGCCCAGCAGGTGTCCGGTCATCGACTTCGTGCCGCTTACCTTGAGTGTGCCGCTCAGCGCGTGTTCGCCAAACACCTGCTCGATGGCCTGAGACTCGTTGCCGTCGCCCGCGGGAGTCGAGGTGGCATGCGCGTTCACATAGCCCACATCTTCGGGCTGAATGCCCGCATCTTTCAGCGCTGCTCTCATGCTGCGTTGCGCGCCCGCTCCGCCGGGAGCAATGCCCGTCATGTGATAGGCATCGGCGCTCATGCCGTAACCGATCACTTCGGCCAGAATCTTCGCGCCGCGCTTCTTCGCGAACTCCAGCTCTTCGAGAATCAGGATGCCCGCGCCTTCGCCGATTACGAACCCGTCGCGATCTTTATCAAAGGGCCGGCTGGCCCGCGTGGGCTCGTTGTTGCGCGTCGAAAGAGCCCGCATCGAGGCGAATCCGCCCACTGACAGAGCCGTGACGGAGGCTTCTGTACCGCCCGCAATCATTACGTCGGCATCGCCGTGCAGAATCATGCGCACCGAGTCGCCGATGGAGTTGGCGCTTGTGGCACATGCGGTCGCCGTGGCCGAAATTGGCCCCCTGGCGCCATATCGAATGCTGATCTGGCCGGCCGCCATGTTCACAATCACTGCCGGAATAAAGAAGGGCGAGATCTTGCGCGGTCCACCTGTCAGCAGGTTCGAGTGTTCCCGTTCGATGATTTCGAATCCACCAATACCCGAGCCGATGAACACACCTGTCCGATCGCCGATCTCCGGCGTAATCTGCAGGCCCGATTGTGTGATCGCTTCGTGGGTTGCGGCGAAGGCAAAGTGGATGAAGCGCCCCATTTTGCGCGCTTCCTTCTTGTCCACGAAGTTCAGCGGATCGAAGTTTTTCACCTCGGCGGCGAAGGTGACGGGGAAGCCCGTTGTGTCGAAGCCCTGAATGGGAGCCATGCCGCTGGCTCCGGCCAGTAACTGTCGCCACACCTCGGGAGCGGTATTGCCCACACCGCACACCAGCCCAAGGCCGGTGATCACTACTCGACGATTCACCAGTTACTTGCCTTTCGACTTTTCGTTCTTTTCGATGTACTCGATGGCGTCCTTTACGGTCTTGATCTTCTCCGCATCCTCGTCCGGAATCTCGAGGTCGAAAGCCTCTTCGAATTGCATCACGAGCTCGACCACGTCGAGCGAATCGGCGCCCAGGTCCTCCTGGAAGCTTGCACCCGGGGTTACCTCGGCCTCGTCCACCTGCAGCTGCTCGACGATGATCTGCTTTACCTTTTCTTCAACAGCCATTGCGCAATTCTCCTCATTTTCTTTCGGAACTATGGGATGCACTCCGGGCTTCGGCTTTGCCGCTTTTCTGTTCCGCCAGCCTACAATACCGGCTCCGGCACACGAAAACAACCACCGCGTTCCTGAAGAAGCGCATGGCCCCGAATCCTCAAGTCTACTGGGCGACCCAAGACATGTAAAGGAGCAGCGGGACCAGGAATAGGACACCTAACCCCCGTTCATCCCGGTATTTGGGCCGGCCTCAACAGCGGCAAGAGGCCGCCGGGTTTTGACCCCGTATTGCACATCGAAGAGGCGTACATTAGGCGAAGAGGTTTGATCTCCCATGATGCAAGCCGCCATCGCCCTCGTCGCCGTGATTGCTGGAATCATTCTTGGCTACTGGATTCGCTCCCGTGCAGCGCAATCGGAAAAGACTCTATTGGACCAGCGTTCCCGCGAAGCGGCCGATGCCCTCGCGGCTTCGCGCAGTGAACTGGCCGCGGTACAGGCTGAGTCCACTGCCCGCGCCGGGTTTGAGTCCGTCGCCGCCGAACGTGCCGTCTCCATCGAGCGCCTTTCCGTTGAGCGCGATGCCGCACAGACCGACCGGCAAGCTAACCATGCCGTCGTGCGCGACCAGGCCGCCCGCATCAGCCAGCTCGAAGCCGAGCTGAACAACGAGCGCCAGAACATGACCGAAAAGATCGCGTTGCTCGAGTCGGCCAAGCAGGCGCTTTCTGATCGATTCGAGGCTCTGGCTGGCAATATCCTCGAGCAAAAGTCGAAGATTTTCTCCGAAGGCAGCCAGAAGGAGCTGGGCACCCTGCTCACGCCGCTGCGAGAACAGATTAAAGAATTCCGCGAGAAAGTCGAGCAGGCACAGACCGACTCCAAGACTGGGGTGACCAAGCTTGAAACCCTGATCGGCACGCTGAACGGGCTCAATCAACAACTCTCAGAGGAGGCGCGCAGTCTGACCACTGCGCTGCGCGGTTCGTCCAAGACACAGGGCGACTGGGGCGAGTTCATCCTGCGCGATCTGCTCGAAAAGGCCGGTCTACACGAAGGCGAGCAGTATTCGTTCCAGCAGACGTTCGCAGGCGTCGCAGAAGACGGCGAGCGCAGCCGCTCCGTGCGCACCGATGTTATCGTCTTTCTGCCCGGTGGCCGCAAGCTTGTCATCGACTCCAAGGTCTCGCTTGCGGCCTACACCGATTGTGTCGGGGCCGAAACGGAAGATGCGCGCAAGGCCGCACTGAAGCAGCACATTGCGAGTGTGCGCGGGCATATCGGCGGTCTGTCCAAGGCCGGCTATCATCGGCTTCCCGAACTCGAAGCACCGGACTTCGTCGTGATGTTTGTGCCCATCGAGCCGGCGTTTCTGATGGTTCTTCAGGCTGACACTGAACTCTGGGCCGATGCCTACAAGCAAGGAATTCTGCTCGTCGGGCCGACAACGCTGCTGTATGTGATCCGGATCGTCAATGTGCTGTGGCAGCAGGAGCGGCAGGCGCGCAATGTACGCGACGTGATGGAACGCGGCAGTGAGCTTTACGAAAAGTTTGTCGGCTTCGTCACCGACATGGAAGTGATCGGCGATAGCCTGCGCAGGACAGACGAGCACTACACGAATGCGATGAAGAAACTCGCCGATGGCCGTGGCAATCTGATTCGCCAGGTGGAGCTGCTCAAGAAACTGGGCCTGCGGACGACGAAGTCGATTCCAAAGAAGCTGCTAGACCGCGCCGATGTGGATCAGGAAGAGCTGGCGCTTTCGGCGGAGGCGGAAGAGAGCCCCTCGAGTCCGTTGAGGTGAGCCGTGGACGATGGAAGGCCACAACGGCGATCTATCCAGCGATTTTATTGTGGCTTCTGGTTCGACGACAGGGAGATTCAACTTGCCAACGTACTGCAGGGTGGTTCTGATTCTGGCGGTTGGGTGTATTGGCGCGCAAGCGCAGGAGATGCACGACCACCCGATCCCCGAAAGGCTTGGAGTTGCATTGTTTCCCATCTCATGCGCTCCTAGCACCCAGGACGAATTCAACCGGGGAGTCGCGTTGCTGCACTCGTTTGCGTATGCGGCCTCACGGACGTCCTTTGACCGCGTAGCAACGACCGATCCATCGTGCGCAATGGCCCATTGGGGTACGGCCATGACCTTCTTTCACCAACTCTGGGAGCCCCCGCTGCCGGAGCGGACTTTGCCTGTCGCAGAGACCGAGGTCGAGACTGCCAAACGGATCGGATCGAGGGACCCACGCGAGTCCGCTTACATTCATGCGCTTTCGCTCCTCTTCCAGGACAGAGGGACCACGACACTTGACGTGCGCAATCGGCGATATGAGAGTGCAATGGCCGATCTGGCCGCCCGGAACAAGACCGATGTCGAAGCCCAGGTGTTCTATGCGCTCGCTCTTCTTTCGAATGTGGAACCGACTGACAAGACCCACGCGCGCCAGAAACGCGCCCTTGCGATCCTCGAACCCCTGGATCGTGCCTACCCCGATCACCCCGGGATCACGCATTACATCATTCATGCGTGTGACAGCACCGAACTGGCGCAGCGTGGCGAGGCTGCAGCACGCAAGTACTCGCAGATTGCGCCTGCTGCTCCGCACGCCCTCCATATGCCATCTCATATCTTCACCCGGTTAGGGCTCTGGGATGACTCGATCGCTTCGAATCTTGCTGCAAGCAAGGCAGCGAAGGAACAAGGCGACGTGGGCGAAGAGCTTCATGCGATGGATTACCTCGTTTACGCCTATCTACAGGTAGGTCGTTATGACGACGCGAGCCACGTCATCGACGAGCTGAATGCAATGAGGAATCTCGAAGTCGCTGACTTCAAGGTTGGCTACGCTGCGACCGCCATGCCCGTGCGCTACGCTATAGAGCGCCACCAGTGGAAAGAAGCCTCGAAGATAGAGCCAGCGGAGGGATTGCCGCCGCATGTGGGCGCCATCGCAGTGTGGGCGCGCGCCCTGGGGCGAGCCCGCGGTGGTCGCCCTTCCGACACCGGTGGTGACTTGGTCGCTCTTGCTGGCTACGAGGCGCAACTACGTCGCGCTGGCGATGACTATTGGGCCGCGCAAGTGAACATTCTTCGCGAGGAAGTGCTGTCCTGGACAGCACAGACGAACGCGAAGCTGGAGGATGCCGAAGCCCGGATGCGCGCCGCAGCGGACGAAGAGGACTCGATGGAGAAACTACCCGTTACGCCGGGACCTATCGTTCCTGCCCGTGAACAGCTGGGCGAGTTATTGCTTGAACAGGAACGATCTCAGGAGGCAATCGCGGCTTTCAAAGCTTCGCTGATGAATGCTCCTGGCCGTAAAGGCGCCCTGGAAGGCCTAGCCCGCGCTTCGCAAGCAACCCGCTAGCCGAAGTTAATCTTTCTCATTACGCGATGCTCGCTCTCATTGCGGCGCGGGCAAACTGGCGTTCGCCTTCGGTCTCGGCACTGGCCCGGGCCAATTTAGGGGCCATCAGTTCCATGAACTGGTTCAGAGGAAGCGGTTCGCTATAGAGGAAGCCCTGACCGTGGACCGTCTGGTCGTTTACGGTGAAGTAGAGAGCCTGCTGCTCGGTCTCCACACCCTCCACAACGACGCCAAGATTCAGCGAGCGTGCCATATTCATAATCTGCGGAATGATCGCAAGCGTCGGAGCGTTCGTGCCAATCGCGCGCGTAAAGGATTTGTCGATCTTGATTCGATCAATCTGCAGATAGAGCAGGTAAGAGAGGCTCGAGTAACCGGTGCCGAAGTCGTCGATGTAGATGCTGTGGCCTCGCCGCCGCAAGAGACGAATCGCCTCCATGGCGACTTCCTGATTGGCGGTCGAGCTTTCGGTCACCTCGATTACCACGCTGTTTGGCGACACCTTGTTCTGATCCACCGCTGCATCGAGCATGGGCAGGAACGCGGGATCGGCCAGGTCCGCTGCCGTGACGTTGATGTCCAGGCGGAAGTCGGGAATCTTGGTTAGCACTTCGCGAAATTCGCTTAACGCGCGGCGAAAGACCAGGCTGGTGAGCGAGCCGACAAAGCCGTTCTGTTCCGCGATTTTGATGAAGAGGTCAGGACTGACCGGCTTGCCGTTGCGGTCCTTCCAGCGCGCCAGGGCCTCCGCTCCGATGACTTTGCCGTCCACCAGATTGACGATGGGTTGATAGACCACCTGCAGCTCGTTTTTCGCGATGGATTGCCGGAGTTGGTGGTCCATGGAAAGATGGCGGCGGCGGAAAGCGGAGAGAAGAAATCCGATGAGGGTGCCGGCAATGCAGCCCAGGCCCGCCGTGCCGGCGGCGGTTCCCAACTCTCCCTGCCGCGCTGCCCTCACGCTGACCGAAGCGGCGACGCAAGTCATCACCGCCGACGAGCAATGGGTCGCAACAAGGGTGTCTCCCCGCCGGATGATGTTATCGGTTGTGGCGCCAGCAGATTCATCCGATGAAGCCTCTTTGGCTTGGATCAGCGCCGTGTGCACAGACAGAGGACCTTCATCGTCAGGCAGGCTCGCGCCATAGACGACGAACGCCGTGCCGAGCTGAAGTCCCGCTCGCCTTAGGTCGTCATCCTTAACCGGAACGAGGTTTGAGTAAGCAATCGTGCCGTCGGATCGTGTCGCCGCCGGCTTGAATTGGCCAATCGCCTGCAAAGGACGGCCGGCTGTCGCGGAGCATTCGATGGCTCCGTTGTGGATTCGTCCTACGTCTTTGAGATAGCGCGAACGAAAGACGAGATCTCTGAAGTGTGCGAGTTCGGCATCCGAGCAGGCCGAAAGAGACGAGTGCTGCAGACCAGCAAGAAGGTCGCGCGCCTCTCGGACGGAAGCAGCCTCCTGCGTTGCTACACGGGACAGATACTTATTCAGATGGAGTTCAGCCAGTGGAATGGCGAGGAGGGTGCCCAGAGCGAAGCCCGCGACAATACCGAGCGCTGCCATTGCAACGATGATGGTTCGGCCGGCCTGATCGTCGTGGCGGTGATCTTGCATACCGTTGCGCTCCTGGACTGGGGCCCTTCTAGATAAGTAGCTCTACTCGAGATGCGCAGCAATGGCTCTTCAAGGCCATGCTCTAACGCTTTAGTCGCCCCTGTCCCATCGACAGAGTCTTCGGTTAGGTTACTGATGTGCTTGGGTTTCCAGGATTTTCGTGGAGAGACGAAGGACTACAACTTTGGGAAAGTGGAATGCCAGATTTCAGCTAGAGAATCTGTCGAAAGTGCCGATAGACTCGGGAGAGCCGGGACCGTTTCAGGTCGCCTCGGCGCTATTCTGGCCGCTCCGCAGGCCGCCCGTACGCTTCCCGCATCCGCTTCCACGTCATCGACAGATCCTCGGGAAGGACGCGCGTTTCGGCCACCGTGGTCATAAAGTTGGTGTCGCCCAGCCATCGGGGCAGCGCATGCAGATGCAAATGGCCCGCCACCCCAGCCCCAGCGGCTTTGCCGAGGTTCATGCCAAAGTTCAGCCCGTGCGGGTGATATAGATCCTCGAGGACGTGCTCGGTCCGGCGCGCCAAGTCCATCATCTCGTGCGCGGCCTCCGGGGTCATTCCGGCGAGCCGGTCGAGATGTGCGTAGGGCACCACCATGATGTGTCCAGACGTGTAGGGATAGGCGTTCAGGCAGATGTAACAGTACTTGCCGCGAAGCACCAGCCCGGCGGCCTGCTCGGCCTCATCCACCGGAGTTCCGTGCTCGATGGCGTAGTTCACGGCCTGAGCCAGGTTGCAGAACACGCAGCCGGTGTCTCCTGGCCATGCGTCGAGCCGGGTGGGAATCCCCGGACGCGGTGCCCCATCTGCAGTCGTCACATAGGTAAACCGCCAGGGAGTCCAGAGCTGGTCCATGAGTTTGCGGCCGCACCGCTGATTCGCGGCGCCACTGGCAACAGTATAGTGGTCGAGAGCTCGGGTCAGCCTGACGGGGGAATCGTCACAGATTCCAATTTCTGGCTTCATTCGATCGTCCGGCACCTTCTTGCCTTGTATTTGGCGCCAATTGCGCATGTACGCTTTGTGAATTCTTTGCTTCTTGCGCTCGAGCAGTCACATTCCGCCAACCCATTGCATTGACGCTGGAAACAGGGGGTTGCTAAACTGAATACGTAGCTCCTGCATGAGGATTCCATCAGTGAGCTGCGGCCGACCTCCAGCCAGATGTTGCGCCGGGGACTCCCTCGGAGATGTGTCGCTTCCCGCCTGGTGTTGCCGGGCCGGAAGGCCGTCTTCGCGAGATCTCTTCGGTGAAGCGGGCAGCAAGGGAGAGGCAGGCCACGGGTGCGTGCAGTTTGAACGCGCCGGCGCCGGCGGCATCGGTTCGTCGCCGGCCGATCGAATCCCGGAGCAGCTGTGATGGCAAACGTCCTCAATCCCGAACCCGAGAGCATAACCCTGAATACCGAACTCGAAACTCCAACCCTTGACCCCGCGACGGAGCTTGAGCAGCCGTTGCATGAATCCACGTCCAACACCGAAGCCGTTGAAGCACTCGTTTCCTCCGCGCTGGACGCCGATGCCATCCACAATCCCGCCGCAGTGTCTGCAGATTCTGCCGCACATCCAGCCGGGAGGAGCGGTGACCATTCCGCCGAGTCGCTCGAGGATTTCTCGGCGGCTCTTGAAGCCTTTGAGCGCGAGCAGGCGGCCGAAGCCGCTGCAGTCGCAGAGTATGGCGACAAGGTTGTTACCGGCACGGTCATCAAGCAGACCGAGAAGCACCTCGTTGTCGACGTGGGCCTCAAATCCGAGGGCCTCGTGCCGCTCGAGCAGGTCGTCGACCACACTGGCACCACCAAGTTTCAGCCTGGCGATTCCATCGAGGTCGTGATTGAGCGCGAGGAGCCCGAAGGAGGCTACCTCGTCAGCTACGAGAAGGCCCAGCGCCTGCGCGTGTGGGACACAATCGAGAAAGCCCACAACGAGAAGACTCCGGTCATCGGCACGGTCGTGAGCCGCGTGAAGGGCGGCCTGACGGTCGACATCGGAATGAAGGCATTCCTGCCCGGCTCGCAGCTTGAAATTCGTCCGGTGCGTAATCTCGACGGCTATCTTGGCCAGCAGATTGAAGTCCGGGTCATCAAGCTGAACAAGAAGCGCGGCAACGTGGTCGTCAGCCGCAAGGAGATCCTCGAAGAAGAGCAGAACGCCAAGCGTTCGCAGACTCTCGAGCACCTCGACGAAGACGCGGTGCTGACCGGCACGGTGAAGAACCTGACCGACTACGGCGCGTTTGTCGACCTCGGCGGTATAGACGGCTTGCTGCACATCACCGATATGAGCTGGGGGCGCCTCACCCATCCGCGCGACCTGGTTAACGTTGGCGACGAGATTCAAGTCAAGGTGCTCAAGTTCGACAAAGAGAAGCAGCGTGTCTCGCTTGGCTTCAAACAGCTCACACCGGACCCGTGGCTCGATGCCACAGAGCGTTATCCGGTTGGCGCCCGTGTTCACGGCCGCGTTCTATCGGTGACGGACTACGGTGCGTTTGTCGAGCTGGAGCAGGGAATCGAAGGCCTCGTTCATCTCTCTGAGATGACCTGGTCGAAGCGCCTCAAGCATCCCTCCAAGCTGGTCAAGCCTGGCGATGAGGTCGACACCGTGGTTCTGAGTGTGAACCCAGCCGATCGCCGCATCTCACTTGGGATGAAGCAGCTTCTGGAGAATCCCTGGGAGCATCTCAGCGAACGCTATCCTACCGGCACCATTGTCGAGGGCCGGGTGCGCAACCTGACCGACTTTGGCGCCTTCATCGAAATCGAAGATGGCATCGACGGCTTGGTACACGTCTCGAACCTGAGCTGGACCAAGCGCGTCAAGCATCCTTCAGAAGTGGTGAAGAAGGGCGAGAAGGTGAAGGCTGTTGTTCTCGGCGTCGAGCCGCAGAATCGCCGCCTGAGCCTGGGTATCAAGCAGCTCCAGCCCGATGTCTGGGAGAGCTTCTTCGCTTCGCACCGCGTGGGCGATGTGGTCCACGGTAAGGTGCTGCGCACCGCCCAGTTCGGCGCTTTTGTCGAAATCGCCGAGGGTGTTGAGGGCCTCTGCCACGTCTCGGAAGCAGTGGGTGACGATGGCTCACCGGCCAAGCTTGAACAGGGCGAGGAGCACGACTTCAAGATCATCAAGATCAACGTGGAAGAGAAGAAGGTGGGACTCAGCCTGCGCGTTTCCGGCCACGAGGCCAGCCGCGCTCAGGTCGAGCACTACAAGGAAAACGCCCATAAGGCGCCGGTCTCCAGCTCAACCACTACGCTTGGCGATCTGATCAACTGGAAGAGCGAAAGATAAGTTTCTCCGAAGCAGCAAAGCAAAAGCGGCCATCCTTCGGGATGGCCGTTGTTTTTTTTTGCCGGCTGCGTTCAGACCTGGGCAGACATTCTTGCCAGCTCGCCACGCACCCGCTCGATGACCGACGCCCAGTCTCCCACCCGCGGCTGCCGGAACAAGCGCATCGTCGGATACCAGGGGCTGTCTTCACGATCGAGCATCCACCGCCAGTCCGGGGCGAAGGGCAGCAGCGTCCACACCGGCTTGGCCAGCGCTCCAGCCAGATGCGCGACGGCAGTATCGACGCTGATCACGAGGTCGAGCTTTTCGATCAGCGCCGCAGTGTCGGCAAAGTCCTCGATCGAAGGTGTCAGATCGACGATGGGGGTATCGACTGTATTCAGCTGCGAAGCGGCAGGCCCAAACTGCAGCGAGTAGAACTGCAGGCCCTTCAACGCGAACAGCGGGTCGAATGCAGAGAGCTGAATTGAGCGTAGACGATCTTCGGTGAATTCCGCGTTGCCACTCCCTACGAGGCCGATGCGTTTGCCCTTCTTGGGCCATGCGATTTGTTCGGCTTTCCGGCGGGCGTCTTCCGGTGCGCGCAGGTACGGAACCGATCCCGGAATCGTCGCCAGCGAAGTCTTGAACGCCATCGGCAAGCTGAGCAGAGGGCATTGCCACTCAAAGGCAGGCAACGGATCGCCGCTCGCCATCAGTTCGGCGACTCCGGGCATTTGTTTCGCCAGCCTCACGACACTTGGCTTCACATCCAGAATGACCGTTCCACCCGCAGCCTGCACGAGTGGAGCGTAGCGCATAAACTGGATCGCATCTCCCAGACCCTGCTCGGCGTGCAAAAGTATGCGCGTGCCGTTCAGCGGCTCTCCGCGCCAGATGGGTTGCGCGAAGCTGCGGGGAGCGGTCTGTTTGCGGAATCTGCGCACATCGTAGTCCTGCCAGCCCGCCTCGAACTTGCCCTCGAGCAGATCGAGCAGAGAACGATTCCAACGTGCATTGCCCAGCCCGGGTTCGAGTGCGACGGCCCGATCGTAGTGCCGCCTGGCCTCCTCGAGTCTGCGTTCACCCACAAGCGCCATACCCAGATTGCTGTGTGCCTCGGAGAGATCGCGGTTGAGCGCGAGCGCGCGCTCGTAGTATTCGATTGCCTCAGCCGCACGGCCGCGCTTGCGCTCCAGGTTGCCGAAGTTGCAGTAGGCATCCGCATAGTCAGGCTTCGAAGCGAGTGCTTTGCGATAGCTTGCTTCGGCTTCGTCGAGTTTTCCAAGTTCGTGGAGCGCGGCGCCCATACCGTTGTGTGCCTGGGCCATGTCAGGCTGCAGGGCCAGGGCCCGCTTGAAATGCGCGATGGCCGCGTCCAGTTCACCGCTGTTCACCAGCAGATTACCGAGGTTCTGCAAAGCTACGACATTGTTGGGATCGTGCTCGAGTGCGCGCTCAAACGATGCGCGCGCTTCCTCCAACCTGCCTTGCCGGCGCAAGACACCTGATAGATGCTCATGCGTCTCGCTGCAGTCTGGCCGCAATGCGATCGCACGACTGAAATGCTTCTCCGCCTCTTCGAGCCGGCCTTTCTTTCGGAAGATGTCGGCAAGATTGAAGTGCGCTTCTTCGTCGTTGGGAGCAAGTTTCAGCGCTGTTTCGTATTCCGCGAGGGCGAGGTCGTCGTTCCCCAACCCACGCAGAACTCCGCCAAGACTGCGATGGAAGGCCGCGTTTTTCGCATCAACGGCGATGGCGCGCTGCATCATGCGCGCCGCGACCTCGAGACTGCCGGCTTGCTGGGCAATAAGTCCGAGCCCATAAAGACTCTTCGCATGTTTCACGTCGACGGCGAGAATATCGAGATAGAGTTGCTTCGCTTCCTCGAGACGGCCGGCCTTGTGGGCGTCTATTGCCCTCGTCAACAGATTCGGGATCTTCGAGAATTTGGCCGGCTGGCGCACGCTGGTCGGCATGTTTGGGAACTCCGCGCTCCGTTCACGTTCGTCGCCAGTCTATCTGTCCTTCGGCCCGGAGCGCTGCAGAGATCGAGCCTGAAATCAACCAAATGTAACCGATTGCACCATGCTTGCCACTCGCAGGAGGTGAACGCTCTTAGTAGCATGGCAGACAGTGCCGTAAGGTGACGTGTCCGAACAAATCCAACAGCCGATGACAGAGACGACGATCGGTCAGCCCATGATTGCCGATCCACGGCCTGTCGCCTGCAAGATTTGTGGTGCCCCCAGCCCTCTCTTCGGCGTCGTCGACTTTCACAAGAGCTGCATCGAGGCGCAGGGGAAGCGTCTCGCGCTTTCCGGACGTCCGATTTACTACCGGCGCTGTACGCAGTGCGCGTTCACGTTCACGGCAGCTTTTGATGCGTGGGATTGGGAGGCCTTTCGCGCACACATCTACAACGACGATTACATCGTTGTCGATCCGGACTTTGTTGAACTTCGTCCAGCCGGCAACGCGCGTCTGATTGCCGCTTCGTTCCCTGACGCCCAAAGGACGATCCAGATTCTCGACTACGGCGGCGGGAACGGGGTGCTCGCTTCACGCCTGCGCGATGGTGGCTTTTCCGTGGCGACCTACGATCCCTATTCGAGCTTCAACGGCCTGCCTGCCAAAAAATTCGACCTCGTGACCTGCTTTGAAGTCCTGGAGCACGTGCCGACGCCGCAGGACACGATTGCCACCATGGTGTCGCTGCTCAAGCAACCGGGAGCGATTCTCTTCTCAACCCTCGTACAGCCGAAGGAATTCCCAGCCGTCGGGTTGAACTGGTGGTACGCCGGGCCGCGCAACGGCCATGTCTCGCTCTACTCCACGCAGTCTCTCGCGATCCTTTTCAAGCCGCACGGAATGCGCGTGGCGTCCTTCACAGACAATATCCACTTTGCCTATGCGCAAAAGCCCCCGTTCGCAGCTCACCTGAAGATCCCCGACTAACTCGTCGTACTGTGACTCCCCTGGCAGCCTAGCAAGTCGAGGATGTTCAGGCCCGGCTCATTGCAATTCGGCGATTGTCCGCGCCGCCCTTGTCTCAATCGTTACCGAGCCTTCGTTGAGCCCCGGCGTTTTGGCGGTCAGCTTGATCGTCCCTGAGTGCCTGGACGAGCGTATGACCACCAGCGCGCGTCCCTGGAAGAGCTTGCGACGGTCACCTTGATACGACGCCTCGTCCTGCCCATCTCCGTTTCCAACTGCTGCAATCGTTCCGGGGCCGCTGATCGAGAACTGCACTTCCTGGTCTGCGTTCGGTTGGAAATGCCCCTTGGCGTCGACGGCCTCCACCGTGATAAACGAGAGATCTTCACCGCCTGCCTGAATCGCGGCCCGATCCGCCGTCAGACGCAAGCCGGAAGGATTGCCGGCAGTCGTCAGAACGCTCTCGGCGACCGCACGATCCCCTCGCAATCCCACAGCCTTCAGGGTTCCCGGAGCGAAAGGGACAGAGAACACCGCTTTGAATTCCTGCTCACGCCCGGTCGGCTCCTCTCCGATGAGCTTGTCGTTCAGATACAGACGCACTTTCTCCGTACCGGAATACACTTCCACCTGCAGCTCCTTGCCCTCGTGTCCAGGCCAACTCCACGAAGCAAGGGTCGGATAGCTGGCCCAGCCAATCGCGATGATCTTCTTACCTTCGGGTTCTGGCAGTCGCACCGTGGCATACACGCGATCGCCACCGTTCCAAAGTATGTCGCGGTAGTACGATTGCGGCTTCCGGTACCCTGTCAGATCGAGGTCCCCACATGCCGCGGCGTGCCAGGGATACCCGTGAAACATGACCGCCATCCCCGCCTTTGCTGCCGGGTCCGATGAGCCCTTGGCCATCTCGGCCATCACATCCACGCCATTCGCCATCCCAGTGAACATCTGGTCGATCATCGCGGAGTTGGATATCATCGCCGAGATCTGGTCCGCCAGCTTCGCCTGTTCCGGTGTTCCATAGGACCACGCCCCAATTCCCGATTCGCCCAGATAGTCCATCGCAGTCCATGTAAGATCGCCGATCACATACGGGTTGTCCTTTGTAATCTGCCATAACGGAAATGCTTTGGCTGGGAGTGACTCGGTCGTCAGCATGATGCGGGAAGGCAACTGCTGATGATCCTTGGCATAGGTCGGAATCAGGTTGTAGTTGTAGCCCGTGATGTCGAGTTGCGAAAAAACCGCCTCTGCGGTCGGCTTGGTGGTCGTACCGGGAAACGCCAACGTGATCGGGCGCGTACTGTCGAGAGACCGAACCTCGGCGGCAAGCTGTTTTCCGAGTGCCGCTCCCTTATAAACTTCGAGCTCCGGAATTTCGTTGCCGATTCCCCATATCACGATCGAAGGGTGGTTGCGATCGCGCAGCACCATCGAGGAGATATCTTGCTTCCACCAACCGTCGAAGTCGCTGCCGTAATCGAACTTGACCTTGTGAGCCTTCCACACATCGAATGGCTCATCGAGAACCAGGAGTCCGAGTCGGTCGCACGCATCCAGGAATGCGGGAGACGGCGGATTGTGCGCGGTCCGCACTGCGTTCATGCCCGCCGCCTTCAGCAGTTCCACGCGGCGCACCTCTGCACGATCGAACGCAGCTGCGCCAAGAGGTCCGTTGTCGTGGTGGACACTACCGCCGGTCAGTTTGATGGAGTTGCCATTCAGCAGAAGCCCTTTTTCAGCCGACCACGCGAGTGTACGAATGCCGAAAGGCGTCTCTAACTGATCGACAATCTTGCCGTCTTTCTTGATCCGTGTGACCGCACGATATAGAGTGGGCGAGTCCGGTGACCACAACGCCGGATTCGCCACTACGATCTCCTGCTCGGATTCCGTTTCGTCCCCGGGCGATAGGGTTAGTTTCGACTCCGCTCCACCAACCTTGTGACCGTCCTTGTCGAACAAGGTCGTCTCGACGGTGACTTCCGATTCCTGCCTCAACTCATTCGCCACGCGCGTGCGCATGTGCACCTTGGCTGACGTGTTCGTGGCTTCCGGCGTGCTGACAAACACGCCCCAATGGGCAACGTGAAGCGGGTTCGTCACGACGATGCGCACGTGCCTGTAGATGCCTGACCCGCTATACCAGCGGCTATTTGGCTGTGCAGAGTTGTCCACCCGTACCGCCAGCACATTCGAGCTTGAGAAGTTCAGGTCCGAAGTCAGATCGAATGTGAAACCCGTGTATCCATAGGGATGATCGCCAAGTTTGTGTCCATTCAGATAGACCGTGGCGCTCTTGTACACCCCATCGAACTCGACCCTGACACGTTTGCCCTTCCACTCCGTGGGCGCTCCGAATGTCTTGCGATACCACCCCGTGCCGCCAGGAAAGAAACCCTCACCCGCGCCGCCAGGGTTGTCTTTTTCCGGCTTGCTCTCAATGCTCCAGTCGTGCGGCAGGTCGACACTTCGCCAGTCAGCGTCGTGGAAGGAGGGCCCTTCCGTGCCGATGGGATCGCCCAGAAGGAACTTCCAGTTCGCGTCGGCAGACAGCACTTGTCTTGCTTCGTGGGTATCCGTAGCCCGAACGAATAGTGGCAAGGCCAGAATTGCTAATGCAAATACAGCAATGGACTGCGCAGGTCGTTGTTGCATGTCGTTCTCCTTCTTGGCGGTCTACGAGCGATCCGCAAAGGGGGCTACCCCGATGCTCGCTCTGCGCGAAACCCGCAACGCTGGCACGATGAAGAGCCGGTCTCTCGGTCCTCCATCGTGCGCCAACAGGGATAAGCCGCGAGAAGCGGCCTTTATTGTTTGCCTGGCTCGGTTGCTTCTTTTACCGGAGTGGCAGTGAAGTCGCCGGAGACATTGAACGGCTGCACCTCGACGTTGCCAGCAACCTTGCCCGAGTCATCCAGCGTAGCCGTGTAGACCAGAGTCAAGGGGGTGCCGTTGTATTCCGATTGATACTGCCACGTAACCTTGTTCCCGTCGACACTACCGGTGACTGCAAGGTCCTTGCCTTCGGCTGATTTGCAGGTCCCGGTGATCTTGTTTTCCGTTTGGACAAGCGTGCAGGTGTGATCGCTCTCATTGCCGGCAATGCTGTTGTGTACCGCCCACTGCCCGGTGAGGCTGGTTCCGGCAGCAAAGACAGAGGAGGCAAAGACGAGAACAGAGGCGGCGAGGAGCTTCTTCATATTCGATGACCCTTTCGAAGTGTGAATTGAACGGCTGGTGCGCGAGCCTTGTTGCAGTCCCTTTTTTACTTCCGCTGAGACCCACGCCCGAATTGCTAAAACGAGATTGCTTGTTGCAAAGAAAGATCCTGCGAAGAGCCGCCGACGCGGATGACATACTTGCCCGGTGCGAGCTGCCAGGAATCGGATGCTTCGTCGTAGATGCTCAGCCGATCGCGGCTCACGGGCACGGAGACCTGTTTCGATTCTCCCGGCGCCAGCTCAACCTTGGCCCAGCCGACCAGACGCTTGGGCGGTTCCCCTGCCCCATCGGGGAATGACGCGTAGACCTGCGCAGTCTCGATCCCGGCGCGCTTGCCGGTGTTCTTCAGCGTGAAAGCGACCGTCGTTGTATCGGCTGGAGTCACGGTCAAGCCGGAGTAGGCAAATGTCGTGTAGGAGAGACCGAAGCCGAACGGGAAGAGCACCGGTTTCTTCTCCGCTTCATACCACTTGTAGCCCACTTTGAGCCCTTCGTCATAGTGCGCATCGAAAAATGGACCGGAGACCATCGCCATTGCGATCAGCCCCGGGAATCCAGCCAGCTTCGGAGCCGGGTGATCGGCATCTGCCTTCGGCGGATCGACGTGCCTGGGATGCGGCAGGTCCGCTTCACTCTTCGGGAAGGTGAGTGGGAGCTTCCCGGAGGGGTTCACATCCCCAAAGAGAAGATTGGCGATGGCCTCCGATCCGCGGATCCCCGGATACCACGCCTCCACCACCGCGGCAACTTTGTCGATCCACGGCATCAACACGGGACCCCCTGTCTCGAGCACGACAATGGTGTGCGGATTGGCCGTGGCTACGGCCTCGATGAGCGCATCCTGGTTGTTGGGCAATGAGAGATTCTTGAGGTCCATTCCTTCGGATTCGTGCTGCACGGCAAAGACGATCGCCACCTGCGAACCTTTGGCAAGAGCAGCGGCCGATGCTGGGTCGTCGCCAGAATTGAAATTCACCACCGCGTGAAATGCTTTCTCTTCAATCCCTTTCAGCGGCGCGGAACGGTGGTAGACCTGAATCAGCATGAAGCTCGCCAGCGGATTCTTTGCCAGCTCCGGAGGCGGCGCAACAGCATTGCCGCCCGCAGGCGAAACCTGGGACGATCCTCCACCGGATAGAACGCCGGCGTCGGCATGTCCTCCGATGACCGCAATCGACTTGATGGAAACAGCATTCAGCGGAAGCAGATTGCTCGCATTCTTCAGCAGCACAGCGCCCTTCTCTTCTGCCTTCTGAGCGACCTCAAATCCGCGCGTTACATCGGGGGAATCAGGCTGCGGCGGATCATCGACAATCCCTGCATCGAACTCCGTACGCAGGACACGGTGCACCATCTCGTTGAGCCGCTCCGCCGGAACATCGCCGGCTGCCACGGCCCTTTTCAGCGGCTCGCCAAAAGAATCGTTGCCCGGCATCTCCACATCGAGTCCCGCCAGCGCGGCCACGATTGTGCTTTCGGTCGCACCCCAGTCGGACACGACGAACCCCCTGAAGCCAAAGTCTCCCTTGAGCACCTCTTTGAGCGTGTAGGGGTTCTCGCAGGCGTAGGTGCCGTTGATGCGGTTGTAGGAGCACATGATTGCACCTGCTCCGGAGTCTTTGAGCGCAATTTGGAAAGCCAGCAGATCGGTCTCACGCATGGCCCGCTTGCTGATGATCGCGTTCACGGTTGTGCGTCCAGCGTCCTGGTCGTTTACCGCGTAGTGTTTCAGGTCGGTGATGATGTGCAGGGCCTTCTCTGCTTTCAATTCCTGTCCTGCCAATGTACCCGCGAGAAGTGGGTCCTCTCCCTTGTATTCAAACGTGCGGCCGTCGCGCGGTTCGCGAATCATGTTGATGCCCGAGCCCAGCGACATGTTGTATCCCATGCCTCGCACTTCGTGCCCGATCATCGTGCCTATTTCATAAGAAAGCGCCGGATCCCACGCTGCCGCCATCGCTTCAGCCGAGGGCAAAGCGGTCGCATAGCGGCCCGCTACCCCTGCTCCAGAGACGCCTTCCACGCAATCCGTCATCTGCAGGTCGGGGATTCCGAGCCGTGGAACTCCTGAGATGAAGCCCAAAGTTGAGATGGCGCGGGTTCCCGGTCCGGACTCAGGTTTGGCGAAGATGGTTTGCCAGCCAAGGCCGTGCAGCATCTGGATCTTCTCATCCAGGGTCAGCTCTTTGATGACTAGGTCGGCCCGCTGATCAGGAGAGAGACTCTTGTCAGACCACGGATAGTGTTTCGGCGGATTCATTCCCGGAATCTGCGCGAGGGCCCACGAACCGGACAGGAGAGAAACTGCGAGTGCAATCGAAGAAGCAATGCGATTTGTCATTCCAACGGCCTTTCCTACGTGTTAAGAGTGGACCTCTCAAAATCCTCGTTTGTGGGTGGAGTTGTCAATGCATGCCGTGCAACCCTGCCATCTCCTCTGGAGTTGGCCGTTTCATCAGGAAGGGAAGCGGAATAAGAAGCGCAACAATGACTCCAAGAACAAAGAATGCGCTGATAAAGGCAAGTACATTGGCCTGTGAGTCGACGAGCTGCTGGAGAAGGGTAAGCGCACGCTGACCCGAATCGGCAGCGCTGCTGCCCGCCTGGATTGCGGAGTGCTGCAGAGCGTTCAGATACCGGTCGAAGAAGATATTGCCGTGCTGCAGATGGGCGATCAGATCGACACGGCTGATCTGGCGGTGACGCGTCAGATAGGAAACCAGAAACGAAACGCCGATCGCGCCGCCAAGGTTGCGGGCGAAGTTGCTGATGCCGGAGACCTGGTTGTTGTCCTCTTGCCGCATGCCGACGTAAGCAAGTGTACTGATGGGGATGAAGATCAGGGGCAGACCGACAACCTGAAAGATACGCATCCAGACAATGTGGGTGAAATCGACATCCGGCGTGATGCGCATCATCCAGAACATGCTTGCCGAAGTCAGTAGAAATCCGACCGCGATCACTCGGCGAGGATCGAACTTGCTCCCCAGGATTCCCGCGACGGGCATGAGCACTGCCAATGCGAGACCCGCCGGAGACAATGCCCAGCCGGCCCTTTCGGCGGAATAACCCAGCTGTAACTGGAGAAACTGCGGGATCAGAATGGTGGATCCGTTCAGGACCATTCCCAGGGTGAAATTCGAGAGCGTTGACGAAGCGAAGTTCCGGCTCTTGAGCAGGCGAAGCTGAATCACGGGGTGCGCGCAGGTCCATTCACGCCAGACCATCGCAACCAACGCAATTGCCGCAACGCTAAATGCCACGCGGATCACACTCGAATCGAACCACTCGAGCTGCTCGCCCTTGTCGAGCACGTATTGCAGCAGCCCGACGCCAACCACAATGGTCGCGATGCCGAAGTAGTCTGTATTCTCTCCCTGCTTTTTGCGCGCCGACAGAACGTGCGGCGGATCGTGGACCACCCGTTGGGTGAGAAATAGCGAGAGGATGCCGATCGGGACATTGATAAAGAAGATCCAGTGCCAGCTATAGTTGTCGGTGATCCAGCCGCCCAGAGTCGGCCCGATCGCCGGTGCCACGACGATCGCCATGCCGTAGATGGCGAAGCCCATGTTGCGCTGTTGAGGGGTAAAGGTGTCAGCCAGGATTGCTTGCTCGCTTGGACCGAGTCCTCCGCCGCCCAGTCCCTGCATGACGCGGAACAAGATGAGCATCGGCAGGGTGGTCGCCAGTCCGCACAGCATTGAGCTCATCGTGAACAGTACCACGCACGTCATGTAAAAGCGCTTGCGGCCAATACGCGTCGAGAGCCATCCGCTCATGGGAAGGATGATGGCGTTCGAAACCAGATAGCTCGTCTGCACCCATGTGCTCTCGTCTGCTGTCGCTCCGAGATTCCCCGCAATGTGCGGCAAGGCAACGTTCGCGATGGAGGTATCCAGAACCTCCATGAACGTCGCCAGCGTGACCGTCATGGCCACGACCCAGGGATTGAAGCGGGGCGCGGCCGAACTCATCTGAGACCTACCGTGGCCTCGACCGACATGCCAGGCCGGAGGTGATCCAGAGTATCCTGACTCGCGTTGAGGCGAATGCGGACCGGCATCCGCTGCACGACCTTGATGTAGTTTCCGGTCGCGTTCTCCGGCGGCAGTACGCTGCTGCGCGCACCCGTGATCCCGGGAATGCCTTCGACCGTGCCCTCAAAGTCTTTCTTCAACGCATCGACGTGGACTTTCGCCCGCTGCCCGGCCTGCATTCTTGTCAGTTGCGTTTCTTTGAAGTCTGCCGTCACCCATGTATCGCCTGTGGCCACAATCATCATCAAGGGCTGCGCTTCGCTTACGCGGTTCCCAATCTCGGCGCTCCTCTGGGTCACGACGCCACGGACAGGAGAAACGATATGGCAGAAGCTGAGGCTGAGCGCCGCACGCTGGAGTTGCGCCGCCGCGACTTCGACGTTGGCCCGTGCGGTCTCGAGATCGGCCTGCCGGATCGCGAGCTGACGGGGCGCCGTGTGGGCAATCTGATTGCGCTTTGCGGCCTGAGTTTCGATGTCGGCTCTGCGTTGCTCCACGACCATCTCCACGGATTCGACATTGGCTTTCGCCGCCGCTGCATTCGCGTCCGAAGATCGCGCTGTGGCAATCGCGCGCTCGTAGTCTTGGCGAGAGATGGTGCCGCCCTGGAAGAGCTGTTCGTATCGCTGCAGATCGGCGTCGTCGCGCGTGCGAAGCGCTTCTGCCTCGGCCATCTTAGCTGAGGCGCTGGCCAGATCCTGCGATGCAGCAGCCGATGCAGCCTTGGCCTGGGCCAGTCCCGCGTCTCCAGAGATCGTTGCCTCGGTGTTGTTTGCTTCGGTAATGGCAAGGTTCGGGCGTTGCGAATTCAACTGTGCGACAGCCTGGTCATATTGTGCCTTGGCCTGAGCGTACGCGGCCTTCTGCTCGCTGGCATCGAGGTCCACGAGAGACTGGCCGGCTTCGACGACCTGATTGTCCGCAACGTAGACCGACCCGACCGTGCCGGAGATTCTCGCACTCACCATGTTCAGGTGCCCATCGACCTGCGCGTCGTCGGTCGACTCGAATCCGCTTGCATACACGCCCCACCCGGTCGCACCGCCGCAGGCCAGCAGAGCAACCAGCCCGGCAATGAGGACGCGGGTGGTCTTCTTTTGGGCGGGGGCGGTAGAAAGCAGCTCGAGTTTTGCGGCAGCCTGTGGCATACTGAAAAACATACTGACCGGTCAGTTTTTTGTCAAGAAGGAAAACTGTCGACGTTGAGTCGATGGTTAAATGGAGGGAGATGTCGATCGAAACTCCAAGCAGACAACAGCTTCGGACCCAGGAGACCC
Source organism: uncultured Occallatibacter sp. (assembly GCA_964585715.1). GTDB lineage: Bacteria > Acidobacteriota > Terriglobia > Terriglobales > Acidobacteriaceae > Telmatobacter. The sequence continues at coordinate 25,002 of CAZPEZ010000005.1, read as the reverse complement.
AGACCCGCCTCCTCGATGCGGCCGAGGAAGTCTTCGTCAGGGAGGGTTACGAAACCGCCCAGCTCGATGAAATTGCGGCTACAGCGGGAAGGAGCAAGGGGGCGGTCTACACCCACTTTAAGAGCAAGGAAGATCTCTTCCTGGCTTTGTTCGAGCATCGAACCCGCACCTATATTGAGAGGCTGGTGAGCAGCCTCGCGAGCTGCAAGAACCGCAAGCAGCGTCTGCAGGTTTTTCGCGAATTCTACGTCGGGCTTGCGCAGGACAAAACCTGGCCTATCCTTACACTCGAATTCAAGCTGTTCGCCCTTCGTCACCCGGAGTCGAAGGAACGGCTCCGCAACGCGTTCGAGATGGCCAAGCCGCCACGGAACGCCGCGTCTGACGCGGAAATGTTCGGGAAGTTGATCGCAGAGCAGAAGACGGACAACGATCTGGCGATTGTCGCCCTGGCGCCAATTCTGTCGGGCCTGATTCTGGAAAGCTATTTCGAGCCTGCAGTTCTCTCGGAGAAGGGCCTTCGTCGACTTCTCGGGCTCATTTTCGATGCCTTCTTTTCGACCCGTTCGAAGAGTGGAGTCTGAGTCGACGAACTCTGGCTAAGGCTTTCCGGGGCACGAATTCTTCTTGCCGGGAAACAACAGAATTGTGCGTCTAGGGGTGTGTATTCCTACGTCTCCATACTAGAATTCCCCCGCCTATTGATTCACAGAGAAGGAGTAGGGATGGCAATTGGAGTCCAGACGAAGCGAGTTTTCCATGCGGTCACTCTGGTGGCCGCTTTCTGCATGGCGCATTGGTGTGTCGCCCAATTTCCCGGAATGCCCCAACCAAAGCATTACTCCTGGTCCGACGCCAACCTGTCGCCGGATGAGCGTGCCGACATGGTCATCAAAGAAATGACCCTCGACGAGAAGATCTCCCTGCTGCACGGACAGGGGATGCCCTTTTTCAGCGCGAACTCGGGCCCTACCGAGTCCAATGGTGGCGCCGGCTACACCAACTCCATTGCGCGGCTCGGGATTCCCGCGATCCAGATGGCCGACTCGGCCTATGGCGTGACCCGCGGAGCGGCCATGGGGCGCTATTCAACCGCCCTGCCCAATAATTTGGCTGCGGCTTCGGCCTGGGATCCGCAAGCAGCCTTTGACTACGGTGAGTTGATTGGACGCGAGCTTCGCAATGAGGGCTACAGCATGACGCTCGGCGGCGGTGTGAACCTGACCCGCGAACCGAGAAATGGCCGCACCTTCGAGTATCAGGGCGAGGACCCGCTGCTGGCGGGCGTGCTGGCCGGCAACTTCGTCAAGGGCGCACAGTCGCAGTTCATCATCGGCGATCTGAAGCACTACGCCATCAACGATCAGGAGAGTGGCCGCAACGCCGTGAACGCCAACATCGACAAACGATCCATGCGCGAGACCGACCTGCGCGCCTTCGAGATTGCGATCGGCGTCGCCGAGCCGGGCGGGGTCATGTGCTCTTACAACCGTGTGAATGGCGACTTCGCGTGCGAAAACGACTATCTGCTCAATGAGGTGCTCAAGAAGGATTTTCACTTCAAGGGCTTCGTGCTCTCCGACTGGGGCGGCACGCACTCTTCGGCAAAGGCCTCGCATGCGGGCTTGGACATGGAGCAGCCGGCAAAGACTTTCTTTGGGGACGAGCTGAAGGCGGCGGTAGATTCGGGCGCGGTTTCGCAGGATGAGCTGAACGACCACGTGCACCGCGTGCTTCGGACCATCTTTGCGAGCGGCCTCTTCGACCATCCGGTCGTAAAGCAGGTGCCCGATATTGAAAAGGGCGCGGAGCTGGCCCAGAGCCTCGAAGAGAAGAGCATCGTGTTGCTCAAAAACGAGCACGCAGTTCTACCCCTGGGCGCAACAGTACACACCGTCGCCGTGATCGGTGGACATGCAGATGCGGGAGTCCTGACAGGCGGCGGTTCGGCGCAAGTCGATGCACCGGGCGGCTCGACTGTTCCGCCTCCGCCACCGGGAAACAATCCCATGGCCAGGTTCCTGCGGCAACAGTGGCTGCCGAGTTCGCCGCTGCGCGCACTCACCGTCGCTCTGCCCATCGCCAAAGTGGGCTACTACCCCGGTGAAGACGTTGCTGCCGCAGCAGCGGCGGCCAAACAGGCAGATGTCGCCATCGTCTTTGCCTGGCAGTGGGAGTCAGAGGGATTCGATCTTCCCACCCTCGATCTACCGAACGAGCAGAATGCACTGATCGAGGCTGTTGCTGCCGTGAACCCAAGAACCATCGTCGTGCTTGAGACGGGCAGCCCTGCCACCATGCCATGGATCGACAAGGTTGCTGGTGTCGTCGAGGCCTGGTATCCAGGCATCCGTGGCGCAGAGGCTCTCGCGAACATCCTCACCGGCAAAGTGAACCCAACCGGCAAACTCGCCATCACCTTCCCCAAGAGCGATGCCGATTTGCCGCATCCGACGCTGGTGATGCCGCCGCCGGAGTCGCAGATGAATTTTGGCGGAGGCGGGGACATATCGGCCCGCATGGCCCGGATGGCAAAGGGGCTGCCGCCTTTTCAGACCACCTACGACGAAGCGTTGAAGGTTGGATACAAGTGGTACGACGCGGAAAAGAAGGCTGTACTCTTTCCCTTCGGCTTTGGGCTTTCCTACACCAGCTATGCCTACTCGGGGCTGACTGTGAGCAGTAGCGACGGTCTTGCCGTGAGCTTTACGGTGAAGAATACGGGCAAGCGCGCTGGCACGGAAATTGCGCAGGTCTATACTGGCTTTCCTGACGCTGCTGGCGAGCCGCCCAAGAGGCTGATCGGCTGGACGCGGGTGGACCTCGCCCCGGGCGAGCAAAAGCACGTCACTGTACCGGTCGATCGCGATCGCCTTACGGTCTACGACGAGGCTAGCGATTCATGGAAGCTCGTATCGGGGAGCTACAGCGTGCAGGTAGGCGGATCATCGCAGGATCTACCGTTGCACCAGCAGGTCAGCCTGCAATAAAAGCGGGGCTCCGGGCGCGCGGCGGAAAATGCTGCGCGCTCGGGACCGCGCTACACCTAGGGCCTTCTTCAGGCCGCCCATTGGGATCACTTCAGGTCGAAGCGATCCAGGTTCATCACCTTCGTCCAGGCAGCCACGAAGTCCTGCACGAAAGTTTGCTTCGCATCGCTGCTCGCATACACTTCGGCAACGGCGCGCAGCTGGGAGTTCGAACCGAAAACGAGATCGACGACAGTCCCGGTCCACTTGATCGCGCCCGTCTTGCGATCGCGTCCTTCCAATACCCCTTCGGAGGTCGCGGACTTCTGCCACTTCGTCCCCATGTCGAGCAGGTTCACGAAGAAATCATTGGTCAGCGTCTCAGGCCGCTTGGTGAACACGCCGTGTGTAGACTGCCCGTAGTTTGCACCCAGCGCCCGCAGACCACCGATCAGCACAGTCAGCTCCGGAGCGGTGAGGTTCAGCAATTGCGCCTTATCCAGCAGCAAGTAGGCTGCGTGGCTCTCGAGTCCCTTGCAGGTATAGTTGCGGAACCCGTCTGCCTTTGGTTCCAACACGGCGAATGACGCCGCGTCGGTTTGCTCTTGCGAGGCGTCCGTGCGGCCCGGCGCAAAGGGAACCTTCACGCTATGACCGGCCTTCTTGGCTGCGGCTTCGACGGCTCCGGAGCCAGCCAGCACAATCAGATCGGCGAGTGAAACCTTTTTGCCGCCGGACTGCGATCCGTTGAACTCCTTCTGAATGGCTTCCAGCTTCGAAAGCACTTTGGCCAGTTCACCCGGTTGGTTCACCTCCCAGTCCTTTTGTGGCGCGAGTCGAATGCGCGCACCGTTTGCGCCCCCCCGCTTATCGCTGCCGCGGAAGGTCGCCGCAGACGCCCATGCGGTGGTGACAATCTGAGGGATTGACAAGCCAGATGCCAGCACCTTGGCCTTCAACGTTTCGATGTCCTGATCGTTGATCGGCGGATGGTCCACGGCGGGGACTGGGTCCTGCCAGATCAGCACTTCCTTCGGCACCAGAGGACCGAGATAGCGGGAGATCGGACCCATATCGCGGTGCGTCAGCTTGAACCAGGCGCGTGCGAAGGCATCGGCGAACTGATCGGGGTGTTCCAGGAACCGGCGTGAAATCTTCTCATACGCAGGGTCGAACCGCAGAGAAAGATCCGTGGTCAGCATGGTCGGCAGACGGCGCTTGGACTTGTCGAACGGGTCGGGGACCATATCACCGGCGCCGACCTCGCCCTTGGGCTGCCACTGGTGCGCGCCGGCAGGGCTCTTGGTCAGCTCCCACTCGAAGCCGAAAAGATTTTCGAAGAAATCGTTGTTCCACTTGGTCGGCGTGCTGGTCCAGATCACTTCGAGGCCGCTGGTGATGGCGTCTTTGCCAACTCCGGTACCATAGCTGTTCTTCCAGCCCAGTCCCTGCTCCTCGATAGGCGCTGCTTCCGGTTCGGGACCGACGTGGCTCGCGGCACCCGCGCCATGGGTCTTGCCGAAGGTGTGGCCGCCGGCGATCAGGGCAACCGTCTCTTCATCGTTCATCGCCATCCGCGCGAAGGTCTCGCGGATATCTTTCGCCGCCGCCACCGGATCGGGATTGCCATTCGGGCCCTCTGGATTTACGTAGATCAAGCCCATCTGCACAGCGCCCAGCGGGTTCGCCAGCTCACGGTCGCCGCTGTAGCGCTTGTCGCCCAGCCACGTTGTCTCTGGACCCCAATCCACGTCCTCCGGTTCCCAGATGTCTTCACGGCCACCGCCGAATCCAAAAGTCTTGAAACCCATCGATTCGAGCGCCACGTTGCCAGCCAGAATCATCAGATCGGCCCAGGAGATTTTGCGGCCATACTTCTGCTTGATCGGCCACAGCAGCCGGCGCGCTTTGTCCAGGCTCACGTTGTCGGGCCAGCTATCGAGCGGCGCGAACCGTTGCGCGCCGCGCCCGCCGCCGCCGCGCCCGTCGTAGATCCGGTAAGTACCCGCGGAATGCCACGCCATGCGAATGAAGAGCCCGCCGTAGTGGCCGAAATCAGCCGGCCACCAGTCCTGAGAGTCCGTCATCAAGGCGTGCAAATCCTTCATCACCGCATCCAGATCAAGGCTCTTGAACTCCTCGGCGTAGTTGAAATCTTCGTGCATGGGATTGGACAGAGAAGGGTGCTGATGCAGTAGATCCAGGTTCAGTTGTTCAGGCCACCAGTCCCGGTTGCCCTTTGCTCCTGCCGTAGTGTGCGCGAGTACGCTGCCCGAGTACGGGCACTTCGATTCGTTAGACATGATGGCTCCTATCGTCGTCTGCAAATGACGATCTGCACCAGTATAGAAGTCGGGCGCGGGTTGGATCGAGTCGTTTGCGTGAACAAATCCGCTTGAGGAATCGTCCATAAATGTGGGTGGTTTTCGAGGTTTCGGTAGACAACAAGGCTAGGCTTGCCCACTCTCTCTGGCGTTGCTTCTTGCTATTCGTAATGCAGTGCCTTGACGGGGTCGACCCGCATCGCTCGTCGCGCAGGCAGATAAGAGGCGGCGAGAGCAACAACAGTGAGCACCACCGCGACACTCACAAACGTAATGGGATCGAAGGGCGACACACCGTAGAGCAGCCCGGACATCAACCGCGTGGCGAGAAGGGCTCCCACAAGCCCCACTGCTGCGCCGCCCGTTACGAGCCGGAGCCCTTGCCCCAGAATCATGGTCAAGATCGTGCCGCGATCGGCACCGAGCGCGAGACGAATGCCGATTTCTCGGGTTTGTTCCCCAACCATGTAGGAGATCGTTCCATAGACTCCGAGCACGGCAAGCAGCAATGCCACGATGGCGAATAATCCGACGATCTGCAGCGAGAATCGCCGGGCAGAGAGCGAATCGGACAACACGCTGTCGAGTGTCTGTGCACCAAATACCGGAAGCTCGGCATCAATCGACTGAACCTGTTCGCGAACCTGGGCAGCGATCGCACTCGGGTCGAATTGTCCGCGTACGAACATGGCCAGATCCTTAGCGCGCCGCTGGTACACACTCATGTAGATCTGAGGTACGCCCGCCTGTGCCGGAGATTCAGTTCGAGCATCGGCGATCATTCCGATCACGGTAATCCACGCGGTTTGTCTCAACTGAAAGCGCTTGCCCACAGGATTGCTGTTGGGCCAGTAAGTCCGTGCCATTGCCTGGTTGATTACAGCGACCGCCGGAGTCGTTTCGACGTCCTGGTCGGAGAAAGCTCGGCCCCGCAGCAGGGGAATGCTCAGCAGGTGGAAGTACTCGGGCGAAACGATCGCGGTGCTGACGATGGGCGCCTGACTCCGCTGCATCTCGCTCCCTTCACGCACAAAAGGGATCAGATTGACATCGTTGCGCCCGTGGCCGAGCGGAAGAGCGGCCAGGTCGGCTACGGCGACTTCTTCCACTCCAGGCAGCGCGCGATTCCGGCGCAGTATTTCACGCACCAGGGGTGCTTCCTGAGTTGCGGTTCCATAGATATCGCTCTTCGGGTCGTTCGGGACGGGCAACCACGTCTGCACAGAAAGCACATGTTCTGGATTGAAGCCAAGCTGAACCTTGAACAATTCCCAGAAACTTCGCAGAAGAAGACCGGCTGCAACCAGCAGCACCAGTGAGAGAGCGAACTCCGTGATCACGAGAATGCGACGCACGCGCGCGCGATCCGCCGAGCCCGCCGTCCCTCTTCCTTCCTGCCGGATCGCATTCATGACATTCAACTGTTTCGTGAGCCGCAGCGGAGCTAAGCCGAAGATCACTCCCGCAGTCACCGAGACAGCTAGAGCGAACAAGAGCACGTTCCAGTTAATCGAAATGCTGTTCATCCGCGGAAAACTATCGGGGACCATTCGAAGCAGAAAAGATTTGGTGAAGGCCAGAGTCAGCAGACCCATGATCCCGCCGAGCGTCGAGAGCAGGAGGCTTTCGGTGAGCAGTTGGCGGATGAGCCGATTTCTTGTTGCTCCGACTGCCTGGCGAACCGCAACTTCGCGTGCCCTGCCGCTCGCACGCGCCAGCACCAGATTGGCGACGTTCACACAGGCGATGAGTAAGACCAACCCCACGGCGCCGAACAACAAGATGATTGACTGCCGGATGTTGCCCACAATGCTCTCACTCAAGGGTTCGATTCGGATCGCCCAGCCTGTCTGAGCAGGATAGTCAGCTGGGTATTGCAGCTTGAGCGACGCCACTAAGGCGTCCAGACGGCTCTGTGCGACGGAAAGCGAGAGCCCGGGCTTGAGCCGCGCGATGACGCTTAGCCTGAGCCTCGATTCACGCGTTGGCGGTGGTACTGGCGCCGCAGCAAATCCAGTCGCGGCCCACAAGTCCGTGTTGCGCTCTGCGGGCGTTCGCCCCGGATCGTGGAATCCGGCAGGCATGACGCCGATGATCCGATACGTGTCGTTGTCGAGTCGCAAACTGCGGCCGAGAATACTTGGATCCCCGCCGAAGGAATCCTTCCAGAGCGCGTCACTGATGACCACGTCTAGCGTGAAGCCAGGTGTCCGATCATTGGGATCGAACGTACGGCCAAGCTCAGGCTTCACCCCAAGCAGCGCGAAATAGCCTTGCGTGACCGGTTCGAACTGGATGCGCGATGGGCGTGCAGAGCCGGTCAGATTCACCGACCCTCCACCAATCAGGGAGACGTACTGGAAAATGCCGGACTTTTCAAGGTCCCAAAATTCAGGGACGGATATTCCCGCGTCAGGCGCATGAATGCCGGTAAGATCGTCCTCAATCCGTACCAGCTGCTCCGAGTCTGGATAGGGCAGCGGATGAAGCAGCGTCGCATCGATGACACTGTAAACCGCTGTGGTGGCCCCGATACCCAGTGCCATCGTCAGAATCGCGGTGCACGAAAACCCGTACGACCGTGTGAGCCCGCGCCACGCGTAGCGCAAATCATGCGACAAGTCGTCGAGCCAGGCCCATCCCCAGGCCTCGCGCGCGGCCTGCTCAATTCTCAACGCGTTTCCGAAGTTTCTGCGGCCTGCTCGCGCGGCCATCTCGCGGTGGAACTCCATGTCGCCGGCCAGCTCCGCGTCGAAGCGTCGCCGGTTGATGAGGTAGCGTATACGGCGGAACAGTTCGCCCATGCTTGGCCTCCCTCTTCGCCTTTCGCTTATGCGGTGCGAAGGATCTCCTGGATGGCGCGGGTAAGGCGGTCGTAACTCTTCAACTCCGATTCAAGCTGCTTGCGGCCCGCCTGGGTCAAGCGGTAGAAGCGCACTCTTCGGTTGGTCTCCGAAACGCCCCACTCCGCCACAACCCACCCCTTGACCAGCATTCGTTGAAGCGTTGGGTAGAGTAATCCTTCTTCGATGCCCAGTACCTCGCTTGAAAGCACGTGAATGCGCTGCGCAATCGCATACCCGTGCAGCGAGCCGGACTGGAGAACACGCAAAATCACCAAGTGAAGAGCGCCGGAAGGCGTAACCGAATCAGGCCTATCTTTCATAGGCATAACAATATTATGCCTAAAATGCGTTTGTCAAGGACCGATGCTCCCGCTTCGGCTGAGTCCTTTTGCAACCACCCCATGCGACGATCTCGCGAATGGCCATGCTCCAATCGCTATCGGTTTGTATACTGCGGTCGGTGCTGCCTTGCACCGAGCAGCCAATTGAAACCCCGGCACGCCCGATCTGCACCTGAATGAAGGCGGATTGACCCCTGCAAGAAGCACTTGCTTTTAGCGTCCGGGCCAGAAAGGACAAGGGAAACGTACAGTGCGCTCCTTGATTGGCGCCACATTGCTCGTCTGGTGTGCCGGCTTCGTCGCGATTCTGGCTATTGGCCAGCAATCCCAGACGGGCGGCCAGGAAGGCCTGCAGCAGAGCTATCGGAATATGACCCCCGAGCAGCGGGCAGCTGCGACACGCACATTTCTGGGACTGGGGGCTGAGCCGGACAAAGCTGCGGCCGCGCGTGGAGGGCCGCTCTTTGTGCGGAACTGCGCTTTTTGCCATGGACCAACGGCTCGCGGCGCGACCGGGCCGAGCCTCATCACGTCGGACCTCGTTCTTGCTGACGATCACGGGGAACACCTGACGCCCTTTCTCAAGGAGGGCAGCGTCGCAAAGGGCATGCCTGCATTCGGAACCATGTCGAATGAGGAGCTGACTAACATCGCCGAGTTTCTGCATGTGCAGGTGGAAGATGTGGCGAATCGCGGTACCTATCAGGTTCTGAACATCCTGGTTGGGAATCCAGAAGATGGGAAGACCTATGTGGAAGGCCATTGTATGTCGTGCCACACGCCAAAGACCTTCGCACACATTGCGAGCGGATTCCGCTCTCCAGACCAACTGCAGCGCAACTGGATCTGGCCGGCGCGCGCGGAAAACGTGACGGCGCAAGTGAAGACGCCCGAGGGAACATTTGCGGGCCGCGTCACACAGATCAGCGATTTTCAGATCACGCTAGTAGACGCATCGAGCGGAGCCCACACGATCGATCGTGGGCCTCATGTGGACGTGCACCTGAACGATCCGCTGACGCCGCACCAGCAGATTGTGATGACACTGACGAACGACGACATGCACAACGTGACCGCGTACCTCGAGACCAGGAAATGAATCTCACTTTGCAGTTGTGTGCGGCGATTGCCACGGCGTCCCTTATGGGCGCAGCGCTTCACACCTCAACAGTGTCGGTTGACCCCAACACAATCGGGCAAGCGCCAGTCGCGAGCTGGCCCACCTTCAACGGCGACTATAGTGGTGCGCGCTACAGCACGCTCACCCAGATTCGCCCGTCCAATTTGAACCGGCTCGAGACGCAATGGGTCTACCGGATTACCGAAGTCGGAGCACAGCGCGGTGCGCCGATACCGATCATCAAATGCACGCCCCTGTTGGTGAACGGGGTGCTCTACGTGACCATTCCCGATCACCTCCGGGCACTCGATGCGCGGACCGGAAAAGAGCTGTGGCACTACGACTGGGTCGACCACGGCGGGCACCTAGTCGGACAGCGCGGCGTCGGCATCTGGAAGACTACCATCTTCTTCCAGACTCCGGACAATTGGCTGATCGCGCTCGATGCGAACACCGGCAGGGAACTGTGGAAGAAGAATTACGCGGACGCGCGCAAGCAATACTTCTCCACCTCGGCGCCCCTGATCGTGAAGAACCACGTCATTGTCGGGGTGGGCGGGGACGCCATGGACATGCCGGGCTTTCTCGATTCGTTCGACCCGGAGACCGGGGACCTGCAGTGGACCTGGTTCTCGACACCGCGGGCCGGCGATCCTGCGCTGAAAACGTGGCCGAACGAGACAGCATCGGACCATGGCGGCGGAATGACGTGGATGCCTGGAACGTATGATCCCGATCTCAATTTGCTCTATTGGCCCACGGGAAATACGAATCCGGTGTTTGCAGGCCAGGGAAGGCCCGGCGCGAATCTATGGACTGAAGCGATCGTCGCGCTCGACGCGGATACAGGAAAGCTGAAGTGGTACTTCCAGGTCTCGCCCCACGATACGCACGATTTCGACAACACGACGGCGCCGATTCTGTTCGATCGCACGATCAACGGAAAGCCTGAAAAACGGCTTGCCCAGGCCGCGCGGAACGGATTCTTTGTGACACTCGATCGCGTGACCGGAAAATACCTGGTCGTCAAACCATATGTGCCGCTCGACTATTCATCTGGACTGTCGGCGGAAGGCGAACCGATCCCCATTCCCGACAAGGATCCGTCCGTGGGCGGCTCCATCAACATTGTGAACGCGTCGAACTGGCCGGCACCGGCGTACAGCCCGAAGACGGGGCTTGTCTACGTGAACTCAACAGAAGGCAAGGCGATCTATTACCTAACGGACAATAGCGACAAGCCTTCCGGCTACGGGGGTACAGGCGTCGGTATCGGGTGCACGGTCCGAGTGCTGCAGGCGATCGATCCGCTCACCGGAAACGCTGTGTGGCAGCACGCCTACCCAAACCTGAACGATGCACCGACCACGGTGGGCCCGAGCATTCTGACCACCGCGAGCAATCTACTCATCTCAGGCGACGACCAGAAAAACATCATCATCTTCAGCGCCGATAAGGGGCAGATTCTGTGGCATCACGAATTGGATGCCAATGAATCCGGCGGCATCATCACCTATTTGCTCGATGGAAAGCAGTACATTGTCTTTGGCGCCGGCAGAAGCCTCTACGCCTGGAGCCTGCACCCATGAAGCAGAGCCGCGCGCGATATGGCGTCGTGCTGCTGGCGATCGGGCTCGCCGTACTATCGTACGTGCAACGCGTGGCGATTTCTGGCGCGGCCATTCCGATTTCCCACGAACTGCACCTTTCGAAACAGCAAATGGGTTGGGTCTTCGGGGCGTTCGGCCTCGCCTATGCGCTCTTTGAAATTCCGATGGGGCTGTTCGGCGATCGGATGGGCGTGCGGCGCGCGCTGGCGCAGATCGTGCTGGCCTGGTCTGCTTTCACGGCCCTCACCGGCGCCGCATGGAGCGTGGCATCGCTCGTCGCCGTTCGATTCCTGTTTGGAGCGGGCGAGGCGGGATGCTTCCCCAACCTGACACGCATGCTGAGCACATGGCTTCCGGCTCGCGAACGTGTGCCAGCGCAGTCGTTGATGTGGGCTTGTACGCGATGGGGCGGCGCGGCAACACCGCCGCTGACGCTACTGTGCATCCAGTGGTTCGGCTGGCGATGGGCATTTGTTGGGTTCGCGGCACTGGGGCTTGTATGGTGCGCCATCTTCCTGGCATGGTTCAAGGACGATCCTGCTCAGCACCGCGCCGTTAATGAGGCAGAACTGGAGATGCTTGCCGCATCGCGCGTTGTCACGACACGTACGGTGGGGCAGGGCTGGCTGTCGCTCCTGCTGACGCGTCAGGTTGCATTGCTCGTGCTGCAATACTTTTGCTTCTCTTGTGTCTGGTACTTCTACATCACCTGGCTGCCCACCTATTTGCGCGAAGGAAGAGGACAATCGCCGGAGCGCGCGGCTGCACTCTCGGTGTTGCCGCTGCTGTTTGGTGGCTTTGGATCGTTGGTCGGTGGGATTTCGTCGCGGCGACTCCCGAAGCGGGCAATCGCTTTTTGCGGGTTTGCTGCGACAGCAGTGCTGCTGATCGCGTTCACGCGCATTCAAGCCGTGTTTCCGGCGATGATCGTGATGGGACTGGCGAGTTTCGCCAGCGATATGACCATGCCCATTTCCTGGGACGCGTGCGTCGAGATCGGCGGAGGATACACAGCTACGGTGGCGGCGGCGATGAACATGTTGGGAAACCTGGGAGGCTTTGTTGCACCGGTTGTGGGCGGAATGATCCTGCAACGAATGGGCACGGGAGCCGGCGGGTGGAATCTGCTGATCAGTTGCATGGCGACAGCGTCGGTTATTTCGGCGGCGTGCTGGCTCTATCTCGATCCGGAATCGGCGCGCCGGCAGCGGGAGCAACAACTGAATGCCCCTTCGGCGACAAGTTGAAGGGCAGCCTTTCCCAGGGAATGACAAAGGCACAGGAGCGAAGAGTGATGGAAATCAATCTGAAGGGCAGGACTGCGGTGATTACAGGTGGCAGCCGGGGCCTTGGCGAGGCAATGGCGAAGGCCTTGTCGGACGCAGGCGCCCAGATAGCGCTCGTGGCGCGCGATCGCGCACGTTTGGAAAAGGTGCAGGCAGACATTGCGGCGAGCGGAGGAACTGCCGACGTTTTTGTCGCTGATGTGACGCGGGAAGACGACGTCGCAAAGCTCGCGGTCGCCGTCCAGGCACGATTCGGCAATGCGCAGATCCTGATCAACAGCGCGGGCATCAACGTGAGAAAGAATCTTGTCGACTTCACGCTGGAAGAATTTCGCAGCGTGCTGGACGCTAGCCTGATCGCAACTTTTCTCATGTGCCGCGCTTTTGTGCCGGGGATGAAAGGGACCGGGTACGGTCGCATCCTGAACCTGAGCTCGATCATGAGCCACATATCGCTGCCCGGACGCGCGGCTTATAGCTCGGCGAAAGCTGCGTTATTGGGGTTGACGCGGGCATTGGCGCTAGAACTGGCCGCGGATGGGATTACCGTGAACGGGATCAGCCCTGGACCGATCGGAACCGATATGAATCTCGCGTTGATGCAGAACCCGGAAGTCAACGCTCAGTTTTTAGCCAATCTTCCGGTGGGGCGATGGGGCAAGGTCGAAGAGATTGGCGCGCTTGCCTGTTATCTATGTTCCGACGCCGCAGGGTTTATTACGGGAACCGACATTCTTATCGACGGTGGCTGGACGGCGAAGTAACGGTGCTCAACCGCCCTATGCGCCGGCGAGGCAACCCTAGGGCGTCACACCGAACACCGGCTGCGAACGCGTGGATGGCGGCGGCACATAGTCGACCAGAGTGTCGACGGATTTTTGGGCAGCCCACGCGATGCCGCGCAGCAGCATTTGCTGGATTTGATAGTTGGCAAAGTTGGCGTATTCGTGTCCCTGCATCCACACGAACGCGCGTGCGGGCATTCCGCCGGGAAAGGTATGTTCATAGGTCCATATTTGAGGGACCACTTCGCCCTTGTGCGTACCGGCGCTCAGCGTGCCGGGAATAATCGTTGTTGCCAGAACGTGGATGCCGGGATCGTGAGCCCAGGTCATGTTGTAAAAAGCCTCATCGAAGAGGGTGAAGTTCGACATGTCCTTCATAATCGGGTCGGCAGCATCCGTCACCGTGTAGGCGATTGGCGCTCCGAGCGTGTAGTTGACCGCGCCGTGTTTCTTTGCGCCTCCCACTAACGCGGCGAAAAATGCGGGATCGGGGCCACACAGCGAATCGTGCAAGCTGACCAACCCTCCGCCGCGCTTGACATAGTCTTCGAGCGCAATCCTCTCGTCCTCACGGAGATAAGCGGCGTCGCCTTTGTAGATGATCACTACGTCTGTCTGATCTAGATCAGACTGGGAGGGAGCGTGCAGCGCGCCGTCGACGACAGCTCCATGCTCGGTGAGGATCTTGCTCCAATCTGCGAGGAATTGCGGATAGTCGTGCTGACCGGCGAAATGCGATTTGAGTCCCGCCCAGATATAAATACGCATGCCGTGCGGATTCTGCCCCCACGGCCGAGGGGCCTGGATCTGAGCCGACGGAACATCCTGACCGCCAGCGTTCGAGGCCAGGACCAGCCCTGCAGCCATAAGAAGGACGGTGGGGATTGCATGGACGCGATCAGCCGCGTTCTTCAGCCGAGTCGCGTAACGGCACACCCTCGCAACCCAATGCAGCAAGCCAAATTGAGCTCTCAAAGTTGGCCCCTCTCCAATAAGCGAGTATGAAGCGCGGGGACCATGGATACAAGATCGAGAGGAGAAGTGTCAATCGGACCGCGTTCGGGGTCGCTCCAACCGAAGGTGCCCTTGTGAGCCATGTGTTGCACCTGGCGGGAACGAAACGCAGCAAGTAGATCGGATTGATTGATTTGGCGTCCCCCAACGGGATCTGAACTCGTGTTGTCGCCGTGAAAGAACGGGCGGTACTCCATCCTCTTTGCGCGACTATCTCCAAAAGTGGTTATGACGATTCAACTCTGACTGGTTATTGTGACCGGCCATCTGCCTCAGGGATAGTGGTTGGGTTCGGAAAGGGCCGGGGTTTGTGTCGGATGAAGTGGACTCCGTTCGAGCGGGTATTTCGGGGCTCCTGCTTTCCAGCCTGGAACGATCGATCCATTCAGGAAAAGCCCGCCCCTTAAGGGCTCCGCCCGTTCTTTCCGGACAGCAAGCATGACAGAACCGCGCCCGAACGCGGTCTGCGTCGAAGATCGCGCTCGAGCAAAAGTACCTGAACTTGAAGCAACTCTGAAAAGGATGGCCATATGAATCAAATGAGCAGGAGAATACAAATCCTGTTGAGCTTTCTGATGTTGGCATGCCTATCCGTTTGGGCGCAGGCCAACTCCGAGCTCACGGGCATCGTCACCGATCAAACTGGGGCTGTGGTCCCGGATGCAAAGATCACCATTACCGATCCCGCAACCGGATCCAGCAAGACGACAACCAGTGGTGGGACAGGTCTCTACGACATTCCCGGCCTGAACCCCGCTAACTACAACATGAAGGTCACCGCCAAGGGCTTCCAGGGCTACGCGCAAAACGGCATCGTGGTAAACGTTTCGTCCACGGCCCGTGCCGACGTGAAGCTCACAGTCGGTGCAGAAGCTGAGACAGTCACAGTCGAGGCCGATGCTCTTGCGGTGCAGGCCGACTCCAACGTGGTCAGCACACTGATCAGCTCCGAGCAGATCAGCCAGATCGCTACGGAGAACCGCAACTTCGCGGCTCTCGCGGCATTGGGTCTGGGCGTGAGCTCGGCCTTGCCTGACTCGAACACACCGACTTCGGTGGCATCCAACTTCACCATCAGCGTGAACGGTCTCCGTCAAAACCACAACATCTGGCTGATCGACGGTGGTGAGGCCGATGACCGCGGCGGTGCCGGCGGCATGGACATCATGCCTTCGCAGGATGCCATCGCTGAGTTCACGATGATGACCTCGAACTATCCGCCGGACTACGGTATCTCTTCGGGCGCCACCATGAGCCTTTCGCTCAAGAGCGGTACGCAGAAGTTCCACGGCGAGGCGTACGAGTTCAACCGCAACACCGATTACGACGCGAACAACTACTTCAACAAGCTTTCCAGCCCGATTACCGCCAGAACCAGCACCCACTACAACATCTTTGGTGGTAACTTCGGCGGACCGATCTTCATTCCTCACGTCTACAACGAGAACAAGCAGAAGAGCTTCTTCTTCTGGAATGAAGAGTGGCGCAAGATTCTCACCGGCGCCGGCACCAACCTTGAGCCGACGATCGACCCGGCCGATATCCCGAAGTCTGGCCAGAACCTGACCTACGTGGCGCCATTGTTTGCGCCGACTACTGCGCTCGTGGTCCCGAAAGTCGGCGACCCCGCGTTCAACGCGAGATTGACAGCGGATGGGTTGACTCCGGGCGCTGCGATGCCCGTAATTCCGGCCAACCTGTTCGACCCCAATGCGGTTCTTTACTTGAATTCAGGCGTCCTCCCCGCGGCGAACGTGGCTGGACAGGACAAGAACATCACCAACGTGTCGAACCCGATCGATGTGGTGGACACGGTGGTCCGCATCGACCACAAGTTCAACGACAAGTGGACGATTCTTGGCCACTACATGGAGGACAAGGTGACACAAGGATACGCTTCGCCCGAGCTTGGCTGGCTGTGGGCGAGCTACAACACGGTCACCAGCACCCTGGCAAACCCCTCTGACTCGGCGGCGATCAAGCTGAGCGGAACTATCAATCCGAACCTGCTCGTCGAAGCCAGCTTCAACTACGACGGCAACGTCATTAACATCCTCGACAGTCAATTGGCCAATAAGCCCTCAGGCTGGTCGCAAGCAACGTTCTTCAACACAGGCAATCCCTATCTGCCGGGCGTCCAAGGGTTCGGAAACCCATATGGCACGGCCGAAGATATCGGTTCTGCGCCGTGGCACAACGCCGCTCGTGACTACGAACCCAAGGTCGACATCTCGTATACCTCGGGCAAGCACGCCATGAAGTTCGGCTTCAGCTATAACCGCTACACCAAGAACCAGCAGCTGTTCGGCGATGCCGAAGGGAACGTCGGCCAAGGGCAGATGACCAATGACGGTCTGATGGATCTGCTGCTGGGTCTGTCGTCGAGCTACAACCAGTATCAAGCGGTGCCAATTCGCCACTACGTCAACCAGACTCCTTCGGCTTATGGGTTGGACAACTGGCACGTGACGCCGCGTTTGACCCTGCAGCTCGGTCTGCGCTATGACGCGCTGCCGCACGCATGGGAGCGCAGCAACGCGGTCGCCAACTTCGATCCGGCGCTGTATTTGTCGAGCGAAATCCCGCAATGGAGCTCGGACGGTTCGCTCAATTCGAACGGACCCGGATTCCAGTCATTCAACGGGGTTCCGTTCTACGTCAACGGCATGGGTCTTGCCGGACAAAATGGCTTCCCGAAGGGCCTGGTGGGCAACGACTACGACACGCTGCAGCCTCGTGTGGGCTTCTCTGAAGATCTCTTCGGCAACGGCAAGACCGTTCTCCGTGGCGGCTTCGGCACCTTCTTCGAGCGCTTGCAGGGAAACGACATCTACAACGCGGCAACGGCTCCGCCGTTCGCCTTCAACCCGCAGGCGAACAACGTGTACTTCTCCAATCCGAGAACGAGCTGGGTCACGGGCCAGACTGCCGCGACGCCGTTCTTTGCATCGGGCGGCTGGGCTAACCTGGCGCAGTCCTACAAGGCGCCTGCGGTGGCACAGTTCAGCCTCGGTATTCAGCATGAGCTGAAGCCGTCGATGATCTGGGTAGTGCAATACGTCGGCAACCTGGCGTGGCACCAGAGTATCGCGCGGGACATCAACAACTATCCGCTCACCACACCGCTCTCAGTCCGTGCCCAGTCCGGCGACGGGTCGTGCAAATACGCAGGCGACCAAATCGGCGGTGGCAACAGCAGTTGCAATCCGGCGATCGATGTCGGGAACCTGGCTAACGGCAATATCTACCGCACCTACCAGGGGTATGCGGAGATCAAGCAGGAAGAGAACACCACCAACGGAAGCTACAACGGCTTCCAGACCGGGCTCCGGCTGCAGAACAAGTGGGGCCTGAGCGGTGAAATCGACTACACGTACTCGCACGAAATCGATTTGACCAGCTCGGATCTGTCTCCAGTGAGCAACCCATTCAACTTGAAGTATGACAAGGCCTCGGGCAACCTGGACCGCCGTCAGATGGTCAACGCCAACTACATTTACAACCTGCCCTTCTTCGCAAAAAGCCAGGGACTGGTTAAGTCCGTCCTCGGCGGTTGGGAGATGGCTGGCACCTTTGTCGATGAGACGGGCATCCCGGGCAACGGCGCTCTGAACTACTTTGGTCCTAACCTCTCGATCCCCTACGATCCTGTCGGTTTGGGCGGCAATGGTGCGGGCTACACTCCCCATCCGAACGTTAGCGGGAGAGTGACTTACCCGAAGACGCAGAAACAGTGGTTCAATACCTCGCAATTCTCGGCGCCGATTCCGGCTTGGCTTGGCGGACCCAACCAGGGCTTCGGCAATGCCGGCAGGGATGCGATCGTTGGCCCGGGACGTGTGAACTTCACGACGTCGCTGTACAAGTCGTTCGCAATGACCGAGCGGGCGCACTTCGAGCTGCGCTTTGAATCGTTCAACACCTTCAATCACACCGAGCTGAACAACTTCAACTCCACACTTGGTAACTCCTTGTTCGGTCAGATCACAAGCACATGGGATCCACGTAACCTGGAACTGGGCGGGAAGTTCGTCTTCTGACTCTTGCCTGCGGACAGGTCTTCGTCAGCGGGATACAAGTCAACCGTAACTAGGGCGCGACGGGCAACTCCCGTCGCGCCCTTCTTCTTTTGACGGGTCTCCAAGGTCCGCACTTCGTGCGAATCATGCAGCAATCCTTCCTGTTCATCCGATTGGGATCACTTACATCACTGCGTGAGTGTCAATCGAAAAGTTCCGTGCGAAGCGCACGGCGAACGAGTCGTCCGAATCAATGGGTGAACCGGACTTTATCCGGAAACCATAATCCAACGTGACTTTTGTGCACCCAACACATCTGTAGAGCGTAGTGACGATCTAGTCGGAGAGGAGTCAAACACCGTGTTTCACGCAGTGTTTCCACGGCTAAGAGCCCTTCGGCAACCGGCGGAGCAGCCACTGTTAATTTGGCCACCATTGTCCGCGGAGCCAGGGCGCGATTGGTGGACTCAGCGAAAGGGACATTAGAAGGTAACGGCCATGGGAAACTCCTCGGCTCGCATTTTTCCCATCATTGCGATCGATCGAAGCGCCCCGGTGCCGGTGCACAGGCAGGTATACGATGGGTACCGCACCGCAATTCTGCGTGGAGATCTGAGACCGGGGCAGCAAATTCCGTCGACCCGCGATTTTGCTTCCGAGGTGCGCATTTCTCGTTTCCCCGTTCTTCATGCCTACTCTCAGCTTCTTGCCGAAGGCTACTTCGAGAGCCGTGTAGGTTCGGGAACATTCGTGGCGAGTTCACTCCCCGAACAGCTCATCTCCGTTCAGTCGAATGTCGCACAGCCGGCCGCAATTCCATCGGGTCCCCGCAGTGTGTCGCGGAGTTCATTGCTCTATCCCTCTTTCGATCGCACCCGATTGCCGCGCGGCTGGGGAGCCTTTGGAGTTCATCAGCCTGCCTTCGATCATTTTCCTTTCGAGGTGTGGTCGAAATTGATCGCGAGGCACAGCAGAAATCCTGCTGCGAGTGCATTGCACCATGTCGATCCCCTGGGTTCGCAACGCTTTCGCCTGGAAATCTGCTCCTATCTACGGACGGCGCGTGCCGTGCAGTGTACACCCAACCAGATAATGATCGTCTCGGGATCGCAACAGGCGCTCGACATTACGGCGCGTGTCCTGCTCGATCCCGGCAGCCCTGTCTTTGTGGAAGATCCCGGTTACGGCCTGGCCAGGACCGTTCTTACCGCCGCACGTTGCTCTCTCATTCCCATTCCAGTGGACGGGGAAGGTATGGACATTAGCCTCGCTCTCCAACTGAACCCAACTGCCAGAGCCGCGTTCGTCATTCCATCCCATCAATATCCACTAGGATCGACGATGACGTTGGCACGGCGGCTCCACTTGCTCAACTGGGCACAACGGGCCGGCGCCTGGATTGTTGAAGACGATTACGACAGCGAATACCGTTACGACAGCAGTCCCATTTCATCCTTGCAGGGCCTCGACGTGAATGCGCGGGTCATCTACGTCGGAACATTCAGCAAGGTCATGTTCCCATCGCTGCGCATCGGCTACATCGTCATTCCTGAGGATCTCGTCGACCGTTTCTCCGCAGTGCGCCTTGCGATGGACATCTTCCCCCCCTATCTTCCTCAGGAGGTTCTCGCCGATTTTATGCACGAAGGCCACTTCGCCCGGCACATTCGGAGAATGCGGAACCTGTACAGCAAGCGGCGCGAAGTCCTCATCCAGAGTCTTCACGCTGAATTCGGCGAGTTGCTGGAAGTGCATGGCGCAGAGGCGGGCATGCATTTGGCTGTGACGTTGCCCGAGGGCTATCGCGACACTGAGATCTCCGCCAAAGCGGCGGAGGCGCGCTTATATCTCTCGCCGCTTTCTCCTGCCTATGTCAAACGTAAGCCACGCCAGGGATTCATTCTCGGTTTCGGCAGCAGTCCGATCGAACGGATACCGGACGCCGTGCGTGCGTTGAAACCCTTTCTTCAAAGCTGAGTTCATCCGGATATTGCAGCGTGAAGATCGCCGAGTCGAACCTGAAGAAAAATGCGACAGGTAAAGGGAGGCTCAACCTGTCGCTTCAAGCCGATCAAGCGCGATGCGTTTGCACCGCTGCGCTTACGATCCTTAGTTTCATGTGGCGAGCGGCGAGCTTCCATGCCCACTTGAAGCGAATCAGCATAACCACTATGCTCGCTGCCGCATCTCGGCCAAACCAACAACCAGCGAAGTAATCGCGTCGCGGATGTGCGCAATTTGGAATACTGGCAGAGCCACCGTTTACCCTTCGGTTATTCCTTCGCTAACGGGGGGCACCCTTGACATGAGAGAAGCCGGACGAACCATCTAGGGAGGAGCGATCGGCGTTCAAAGACTAAGGTGGCTCCCGGTCCGCAAATCGCCCACGATGGTCCGCATTGTGACGCCGCAGCCTAGACTTGGAACGGTCGCATCGTTCAAATTGAGATTCGAAATCGATCGGAGACGGCTTGTCTGAAGATCTACAAGATCCGATACACCGTCCCGTCGTTTGCAACGCGTGACCAAGGAGAACATCTTCTACTTGAGGCGCCTCATCTTCCTGGCAGTCAGCAGCTTCTGCTGCCGCGCATTGCCCAAAGCAACGCTTGTACCGGTTAATCCTGGAAACAAACGACGCCCAGACGGTTGTAGGTCATGTAAGGTTGAGGCGAAGGAGCGATTTGGTCGCAAACTATGCTCACCCCCATCAGAGTGTGTCTTTTATTGGCCCTGATCTCCGGCCCAAGCCTGTTAGGCGCCAATTTTGCCATGAAGGTGACCGACAAGAATTACCTCGATACTCAAGGTTTTAGTGTTTTCCTCTACGACAGCACGTACCATCCTGTTTTCGTAGACCAAAAGAACACGGCCATGGAAATGATTCTGCATGGCCAGCGTATCGCCACGAACGGCGACGTGCGCCTGATGCCAACTCCCGAGCAATGGGACCTGGTGGCAACCCTCAAAGGGCGCCAAGCCGATAAGGCGAACGACCGGCTTACCGCCAACCTGGCTTTCCCGACCTTCGATCTGAGCTACACCCTGGAAGTCGCAGCGGAACCAGGCGGCGTGAAAGTCAGCATCAATCTCGACAAGCCGCTGCCGCAGAAACTTGCCGGGCGAGCAGGCTTCAACCTGGAGTTCCTGCCCTCGATCTACATGGGTAAGGCTTACCTGGTAGACGGAAGCAAGGCCGGCATCTTCCCGCGAACGCCTGACGATCCGATGGTCAAGGTGTTGCCGCTAGCTGATGAACCCCAAAAGGCGTACTACCTGGAGGACTGGGACAAAGCGAAGGGATACACTCAGCCGCTGCCGTTTGCCGAGGGTAAGAGCATCACCCTGGGGGTCGATGACGCGCTGGCCCGGGTCAACATTCAGTCGGACACGGCCGACCTGATGCTGTTCGATGGACGGGACCGCGCGCAGAACGGCTGGTTCGTGTTGCGTTCGCTGATTCCCGCGGGCAAGGCCACCGGTGCGATCGTGTGGCACATCAGGCCGGACGTGATTCCGAACTGGACGCGGCCGCCGATGATCGCGCACAGCCAGGTCGGTTATGCGCCGCGTTTCTCCAAGGTGGCGGTGCTCGAACTCGACCCGAAGTACAACGGTCCGAAGACGGCCAAAGTGCTGCGCCTGATGGAGGACGGATCGTACAAGCAGGTGTTCGAACGCCCGATCACGCCATCAACGCCCTGGCTGCGGTATGCCTATTCGAAATTCGACTTCACTCCGGTCAAGGACCCCGGCCTCTATGTCATCGAGTACGCGGACCAGCGTACGGCGCCCTTCCCCATCTCCGAGGACGCTTACGCGAACATCTGGCAGGACAGCCTGGACCATCACCTCGCGGAGCAGATGGATCACGTTTCGGTTCGCGAAGGCTACCGCATGTGGCACGGCGCTTCGCACCAGGATGATGGCCGTATGGCGCCCGTGGTTGGAGAGCAGTTCGACGGCTGGAACCAGGCTACGGCAACAGACGGGAAGTACAAAGGCGGCGATCACATACCTGGCATGAACGTGGGTGGTTGGTATGATGCCGGCGACTACGACCTCGAGGAGCCTGCACAATTAAGCGTGATTCAGAGTCTGGCTCTGGCGTATCGCGAATTCAATCTCAAGTACGACGAGCTTACGGTGGATGAAGCCGCACGTGAGGTTGAGATGCACCGGCCCGATGGAGTGCCGGATACGGTCGAGCAAGTCAAGCACGGCGCACTTCTCATCCTGGCACAGTTCCACAATATCGGCCACGCGATCCGCGGCACACACGAGCCAGATCTGCGCCAGTACACGCAGCTGGGCGACGGAGCGTCGAAGACGGACGGCCGCATCTATGACCCGAAGCTCGGCCCGAACGAGGCGAAGGGCGACTACTCCGGCAAGCCGGACGACCGCTGGATCTTCACGACTAACAACCCGTATTTCCAGTGGAATGCCATCGCGGCGATGGCAGCTGCTGCGGATACGCTGAAAGGCTGGGACGATTCTTTAGCGAAGGACTGCCTCGAGACCGCGATCAAAGCATGGAACGACGAGAAGGCTCACCCCACGCAGAATCCGGCGGGTATTGCCGGAGACGGCGTGCTGTCTGCGTCTCAGGGGGTGGTATCTGGCGCTCATAACGCACCGGGCAGCTCGAGTGCGTCGACAAGTTCTGGCACGGCCGCCGCGCCACCAGCTCCTCCAGCCGGATTTGATCGGAACGCGTTCCAGGCCGGACTTGAATGGACGGCGGCTTTGGAATTGACCATCGCCACGCATGGCGCCGAGCCCTACAAGTCCCGTCTGAACGAGTTGTTTCCTCAGATGATCACCCCGCAGCAGATGGGCTTCCGAGGTTGGACGGCGGTCCGGGCATTACCTTATCTGGACGCGAGCGCGAAGGATCAGATGCGGGAAGCGGTGAAGACATACATGGCGGGTCTGGACAAGCAGCTGGACGCCACTCCATTTGGTGTGCCGCCGAGCCTGGGCACCTGGGGCGGATCGGGTGCCGTGGTCGACATGGCCATCCGAATGTACTTCCTGCACAAAGTGTTCCCGGATCTAGTGAGTTCCGAATACACACTCCGCGCCGTCAATTACATTCTGGGAACGCACCCGGTATCCAGCACTTCGTATGTAGCGGGCGTCGGAACGGTCTCGAAGACCAAGACGTACAGCAACAACCGCGCCGACAACGCTTACATTCCGGGCGCCGTGATTCCCGGATACATCATCATCAAGCCGGATTTTCCGGAGTGCATCGACGACTTCGGATTCCTCTGGTTCGAGGATGAAGCCGTCGTGGCCGGGTCGGCAAGCTGGGTCGTGGCCGGCAACGCTGCAGACGCAATCACTAAGGAATCGCAGTAGGTGCAGCACTTGGATGCGACTTGCGGCCCCCGGCTCGAGGGAAATATCGATAGCTAACGGAAATATCGGCCAGAGCCCTCTAGCAGGCGTGTCGGCCCTTGTCTCTGAAGGTAAACGTTTGGGAACAACCGGTTCGCCTCGGTGCCTCTTACCGCGTCGAATTGCTGTCGAGTCAACGCCTTTCGGACGCTATCTTTTTGGCACCAGAGTGGGCAACGGAGTAAAGAGCGGGGTGTGAAGAATTGTCTTCTAACCACTGAACGTCTACCCCCTTTGTGCCGATAGAAACTGCGGAAAAGCTGCAGGCAGCCGTACCGGTAGGCACTCCAATCCCCAAGGCCTCTGAATGATCGCCTCGACCAGATCCGCGCCAAGCATTCTCCTGTTGCTGTGCAGTACTATGGCGATTCTGATGACGCTCACCGGCTCGTTAATCCTGATCGGCATGCGCCTGTCCAGCCTATTCGTCCGCGGCGAGAAATTCATCGGAGCGATAGACGCCATGTCTATTGCACTCATCTTTGGCGGAATCGCCGTCGCTCTCAAGACAATCGAAATCCGCCTCAGAGTAGAACAAGATTCATCGATGGACTGATGGCAATACGTCGACCGTTCAAGTCCACGCTCGATCTTCACGCCAACTAACCTGTGGAGTAAAGGGACTCCGCCGCGACTTCCAGTTGAAGGCGATCGACGATTTGCGCGATGTTACGGGATACGCGAAGCAGCGCCTGCTCGCATTCTGAAAGAGACTCCTTGGCGCTGCTCTCGGAAAGATCAAGCACGGTTGTCAGGTTTTGGACAGCGTAGCTTCCGTAGGGCTCTTTATTCATCTGATTTTCCAGGCTTTCGGCCATCCGCCGGAAAGCCTTGGAGCACTCGGCACGGAAGCGGTCCTCGATCGATGTGAAGGTTTGCGATCTCTTCGTTGCATCACTGAAAACGCGGAACTGGAGAAGGGGCGCCTCGAGAAGATAGAAGCTGCGCAGAGAAGCCTGCCAGCGGCGAATCCGATCGCGAGCAGCCAGGTCGCCGGCACGCGCAGGGCCTGTCTCAAAAGGGACAGCGTCGGATTGCGCATTGACCTCTCCAAAGTGCCGGTACACCTGGTCCCGTTGCCGCCTGATTTTGAGAATCGCGGCGCGATCACCGGTGCACTGCTCTGTTTCGACGAGCTCGGCCAGGATTCTGAGATTGCTGACAAAAATGCGGATCATTTCATCGGCTGCGGATCGGGGAGACTGCCTGCATATCGAGGCCGAGGAGGCTCATACGAACGTATGATTGCGCAGCTTTGACCACGGGCGCATAGTTGGCTTTA
>CAZPEZ010000004.1:0-102945 GCA_964585715.1 uncultured Occallatibacter sp. | reverse complement strand
AGTCTTCACTGAGGCCAGGTAGCTCAGTGGTAGAGCGCGGCCCTGAAAAGGCCGGCGTCGGCGGTTCAATCCCGTCCCTGGCCACCACCATTAATCCGTTGATGTTTCTCTAGCGCGCTTAGGCATTGCGCGAAGCGCATCCATGTTGCCCGCGACCCTCGCCTGTACCGGGAATGGATTGTTGTTTCGCGCTCTGCCAGGCAGTCAAGGCGGCGGCCAGGCCGCGCACTCTGCGGCCCAGCCACACAGTCGAGCCCAAGCTCACGCCGACGCGATCCTCTGTCCCGCGACACATGCCATGGCCGAGACGACCGAAAAAGTTGTGGTCATCGGCGCATCGACCGGAGGGACCGAAGCGCTCAAGACGGTGCTCGAGGCGCTTCCCGCCGATACGCCCGGCATCGTGATTGTGCAGCACATGCCGGAGCTGTTTACGCGCGCCTTCGCCAACCGGCTCGACGGCCTCTGTGCCATCACGGTCAAGGAGGCCGAAACCAACGATAGGGTGATTCGCGGGCGGGCTCTGATTGCACCCGGCAACCATCACCTGCTGTCGAAGCGCAGCTGCGCGCGTTACTACGTCGAGGTGAAGGACGGGCCGCTGGTTTGCCGTCATCGCCCATCGGTCGACGTACTGTTCCGCTCGGCGGCACGATACGCGGGACAGAATGCCGTCGGCGTTATCCTGACTGGAATGGGCGACGATGGCGCCCGCGGCATGCTGGAGATGAAGCAGGCCGGCGCCACCACCTTCGCCCAGGACGAGGCAACCTGCATCGCCTTCGGTATGCCGAAGGAGGCGATTAAACTGGGCGGCGTCGATAAGGTCCTGCCCTTGCAGGCTGTTGCGGCGGCGATTCTTTAGCGAGTTTGCGCATTGGCGCGCTAAAACGGATAGTGCCGTTCTCCTGTTTGCACGGTGATCCAGCGCAGCGTGGTGAACTGATCGACTCCAGCTTTGCCGCCGAAGCGTCCGTAGCCGGAAGCTTTCACGCCGCCAAACGGCATCTGCGGCTCGTCATGTACCGTCGGGCCGTTGATGTGGCAGATTCCGCTTTCGACGCGCCGCGCCAGGTTCCACGCTCGAGCAAAATCGCGACTGAAGACCGCGGCTGATAGACCATACTCCGTATCGTTTGCGATGCGAAGCGCTTCTTCATCGCCCTTTACGCGGACAATCGTCACCACCGGCCCGAACGACTCTTCCGCATAAATGCGCATCTGCACAGTCACGCGATCGATCACCGTGGCCTGCATCAGTGTTCCGTCGCCGGTACCGCCTGCCGTGACGCGAGCTCCCTTTTGCACGGCGTCTTTGATGAGCTCGGCGACACGCGCAGCCGATCGCGGATCCACCATAGCGCCGAGCACCGTGGGGCCCAGCGACGGATCGCGCACAGGCAGACCTGCTGCCTTTGTGGAAAGCCGATGGACGAAATCATCGGCGACCTTTTCGTCGACGACGATGCGCTCGGTCGACATGCAGATCTGTCCCTGGTTCATAAATGCTCCGAAGGCTGCAGCGTTTACAGCGGCGTCGAGATCCGCGTCGTCGAGAACGATGAGAGGAGCCTTGCCTCCCAGCTCGAGCAGAACCGGCTTCAGATGGCGTGCCGCGCGCTCGGCGACGATGCGGCCAACACGCGTAGACCCGGTGAAATTGATATGCCTGACCGACGGATGATCGATCAAAGCGCCGACGACTTCAGCCGCATTCTCAGGAGCGTTTGTAAGCACGTTGAGGACGCCATCGGGAAACCCAGCCTCTTGAAACACCGTGCCGATAAGGCGATGCGCAGCGGGACACGCCTCCGACGCCTTGAAGACAACCGTGTTGCCGCAGGCAAGGGGCATGGCAATCGCTCGCACGCCGAGGATCACCGGAGCGTTCCAGGGTGCAATCCCGACGCACACACCGATCGGTTGCCGAATGGCCAGGGCGAGATTGCCGGGAACGTCGCTGGGAATGACTTCGCCTGCAATCTGCGAGGTCATGGCGGCCGCCTCGCGCAGAATCGACGCAGCAAAGAACACATTGAAGCCGGCCCATGCTTCCGTGCCTCCGGTTTCGGCGACGATGCATTCGACAAAATCGCGCTGGTGGGAGGACAGGGTGTCGGCAGCCCGCAACAGGAGTTCTCGACGTTTGCCCGGTCCGGTTGCGGACCATGCGGGAAATGCCGCGGCAGCTGCCTTCACTGCTGCATCGGCGTCGTCGATCGACGCCGCTGCTGCCTTTGTTGCGGGCGTGCCCTTGACCGAATCCAGCCTGCAGAAGGAACGCTTCCCTTCCGCGGTTTCCGACTTGCCATCGATGAGAAGAGCTACTTCGTTCATCTTGACCTCACTTCTGTCTTTCTAACTTGGCCTCTTCCGGTGCAACGAGGATCAAAGCGTCGAGCGCGACGGCTCCCTGACCGTTCTCGTAGACAACGAGGGGATTGATGTCGATCTCGGCGATTTGGGGTAACGAGCACATCAGCTGCCCCAGCGTTGCGATCACATGCGCGGCTGCCACGACGTCCAAGGACGGCGCACCGCGAAAGCCCCGGAAGAGCGCACTGCAGCGCAAGCCATTCATCTCTTCGACAATTTGGTCCCGCGACAAATCCGGGGGAAGAAGCTGAACATCCCTCATTACCTCTGCGAGTACGCCACCGGAGCCAACCATGAGCACGGGACCCCACTGAGGATCGTTCCTTGCTCCAACAATCAGCTCGAGTCCTTTTCGCGCCATGCGTTCGGCCAGGACGCCGTCTAGGTCGAGATCGGGACGCGCGCGTTGGAGATTGCAATGTAGAGTTGACCAAGAGTCGGCAAGCTCTTTTGGAGAGCTGATGCCGAGCTGGACACCGCCGACATCGCTCTTGTGCGGCAGGTCCGCCGATTGCGCTTTCAGCACGATTGGATAACCGATCTCGTCTGCAATGCGGGTCGCGTCCGTGAGGTTCGCAGCCAAGCCTCCTCGCGGGATTTCGATCCCAAGGCCTGCCAGAATCTGCTTGCTCTCTGCTTCAGACAGAAGTCCCGCGCGCAGCGGGATTGCAGTTGGGTCTGGAGTTTCGGAAGCGGGGGTCTCGGCCTGCAGGGCTCGACGTGTCACGTGAGCCATCGCGCGTATAGCACGCTCCGCAGAGGGAAAGCACGCCACACCCAGCCCGCGCAGCTCTTCGAGCTCAGGAAAGTCGAACGGCGCACCCTCATCGAGAGCTGCAAAGACGACCGGCTTGCTCGGCTTCAACGCCCGAATCGCGCTCACGATGGGCGGAAGCTTGAGCTGGGTTGTCTTTGGATCGGTAAGGATGATGCTCAGAATCACGCTGCCGAAGTTTGCATCGCCGAGGATCGGAGGCAAGGTGCGGCGATAAAGATCGGGATCGACGAGCCCCTGAGCTGTGAGGTCCAGAGGATTCGAAATCGGAATGAAAGCAGGAAGTGCCTCGCGCAAAGCGCTCTCGGTTGCAACGGAGTATGGGGGGACGTCCAACTGGACACGCTCGCACAGGTCGAGGGCCAACGCTTTGAATGCGCCGGACTCAGTGAAAACGGCCGCACCGCCGGCTGGCAACTCGCGACAGCGGACGAGGATTTGCGACACGTCGACGAGTTCTTCCAAGCTTTCAACGTGGATCACGCCGGCGTGCGTCACGAGTGTGTGCATCACATCGTAATCGCCGGCGATCGCGCCTGTGTGGGTGGCGGCGGAAACGCGGGCTGCGCCGCTGCGGCCCGGATGCAGCAGCACGACCGACTTACCCGCTTGGCGGGCTCGACGCGCCAAGTGAAGAAAGCGCTTGGGCTGACGGAATTGCTCGACGACGAGCGCGAACGCGCGGGTCTTCGGATCGCCGATCAGATGCTCGATGAAGTCTTCGACGCCGGCTGCGGCCTCGTTCCCGGTGGAGACGGAATAAGTGAGCGGAATGGCGTGACGCCGCATGTTGACGGCGATGACCGCAGCCAGAGCCCCACTCTGCGAGAGGATGGCTGCGCCGGGTATGTCTTGCCGTGGCTGGGGCGGCGTCACAACAAAGGTGAGCGGGATGCCATCGACATAGTTCACCATCCCCAGGCAGTTCGGTCCTTCGAGCACCATGCCGTGGTCGCGCGCGATGTTCGCTAGTTCACGCTGCGCGAATCGGCCTTCTTCGCCGCCTTCGGCAAATCCGGCAGAGAAGACGATTGCCGACCCGAACCTTTTTTGGGCGCAAGCCTGAACCGATTCGAGGACGGCGGAACCGGGGATGGCAAGCACGGCGCAGTCGACATTCTCAGGGAGTTCGTCGATTGAACCGAGGGACTGTCGACCGTGAATGACGGGGCGTTTGGGATTGACAAGGTAGAGGTCTCCCGCATAGCCGGCCAGCTCGAGATTCAGAAGAACAGACCCGCCGAGCGAGCCCGGAGTCGCGGAGGCGCCGATCAGTGCGATCGATCGAGGGCGCAAGAGTCTCTCGAGGTTCGCGCGCGATGCCTGCGTATTCTCGGCTTCGATCAGATTTGGAGTCATGGTCTATCTCAGCGCCGGTAGCTCTCGAGCCCGGGTTTGATGCTCTTGTCATCGAGAAACTGTTTCAGACCTTCTTCGCGACCGTGTTCGGGATCGCGGAGTTGCGACTGGTCGAATTTTGCGTAGAGGTAGTCTTCACTCTGTTCCCACGTGAGTTCGCGGCAGCGTTTGAATCCATGCTTGGCCGCACGCAACACGACAGGATTCTTGACCGCAAGTTTCCGAGCAAGCGCGATGGTCTCATCGCGCAGCTTGTCCAAAGGAACGGCCCGGTTGACCAGCCCCATCTCGGCGGCCTGCGCGCCTGTGAAGGTCTCGCCGGTCATGATGTACTCGAGCGCCTTGCGATGTCCCACCGTGTCAGCGAGCGCCTTGCTCACCAGATTTCCTGGAGGAATGCCCCAGTTGATTTCGGACAACCCGAAGACGGCGGTCTCGGATGCGATGGCGAGATCGCAGGCGACGAGCGGTGAAAACCCGCCTCCGAAGCACCACCCATTCACCATGGCGATCGTGGGCTTGGCGTACATGCGCAGAAGCTTCCATTGCCACGTCGAGGCATCGCGGCGCACCTTCTCCTGAACGATTTCGGGGGCCTTGTCGATTTCGCGAAAGTATTCCTTCAGATCCATGCCCGCGGTCCACGACTCTCCTGCGCCGGTCAGCACCAGCACTTTGGCCGCGTCGTCGAGTTCAAGCGCCTCCAGCACGTCGCGCATTTCGCGATTGAGTGTAGGGCTCATCGCATTGCGCTTCTCTGGCCGATTGAAGAAGACCCAACCAATGCCCTCTTCGATTTCCACGCGAACCGTCGTCCATCGTCCTTCGTAATCCGACATCTCGTATCGATCCTTTCTTCAACTGCCAACAACCTTCAAGTCTTGGTTCAGTTCAGCGGAAGCCCGACGTAGTTCTCTGCGAGGCATGTCGAGGCTGCGCGCGAGCTGGTGACATACTCGAGCTCCGCCCGTTGCCTTCTGCGATCGAATGCCGATCCGCACTCGAAGTTGTGGAGTAACGAGGTCATCCATGCCGAGAAGCGCTGCGCCTTCCAGATTCGACGCAAGCATGTTTGTGAGTAGGCCTGGAGCAGGGCTCCATCGGTGCTTCGATACCATGCGTCCAATGCTCTCGCCAAGTAATACACATCGGCGAACGCGAGGTTCATTCCTTTGGCGCCGGTCGGCGGCACGATGTGCGCCGCATCGCCGGCTAGATAGAGACGGCCATACTGCAGCGGCTCGACGACAAAGCTGCGCATGCCGGTCACGCCCTTCTGGACGATCTTTCCTTCGGCCGGATGCCACCCGTCGGAGCAGGCCAGCCGTATTTGCAGCTCGCTCCAGATGCGGTCGTCGCTCCATGACGCGATGTCCTCGTCGGGTCTGCACTGCAGATAGAGCCTGGTAATGAGCGGCGAGCGCATGCTATAGAGTGCGAAGCCGCGCGCGTGGTGCACGTAGAGCAGCTCGTCGCGCGACGGCGCTGCTTCAGCGAGAATACCGAGCCAAGCAAATGGATACGCGCACTCGTAGATGGTAAGGGCGCCCTCGGGGATCGACGTGCGCGAGATACCGTGAAACCCATCGCAACCCGCAACGTAGTCACAGAAAATCTGGTCGACAACTCCGTCTTTCTCGACGCGTATCCACGGTTTGTCGCCTTCGATCTCGTGCAGTGAGACGTCCCCGCACTCGAAGCGCAGGTCGCCTGCGTCGGCGAGGCGGCGCGCGATGAGGTCTTTCACGACTTCCTGCTGGCCATACACGGTAACGTGCTTCCCGGTGAGTTCGACAAACGGAATGCGATGGCGCACGCCGTCCAGGCCAAGCTCAATGCCTTCATGGCGCAGACCAAGCCGGTCAAGTCGTACGGCGACACCCGTCTCACGAAGCATTTCGACACTGGTATGCTCCAGCACACCGGCCCTGACCCGTTCTTCGCAGTGCGCGCGGGATCGGGCTTCGAGAACGATCGAGCCGATTCCATTGAGGTGCAGCAGATGGGAAAGCATCAGGCCGGCAGGGCCTGCGCCGATAATGCCGACTTGTGTTTCAAAACGCGCCATTGTGGTAACTACTCAATCCCGTCGACGTCGCCGAGGATCTCTTTGGCTGCATGAAACGCCGCGTTGGCCGCGGGAACGCCACAATAGATGGCACAGTGCAGAAGCACCTCTCGAACCTCCTCGGCGGTGACGTCGTTGTTTTTCGCCGCACGCAGATGCAGACGCAACTCCTCACTGCGATTGAGCGCAACCATCAGTCCGATCGTCAGCAGGCTGCGCGTGTGGCGCGATAGACCGGGGCGGGTCCAAATCTCGCCCCAGGCGTAGCGTGTAATGAGCTCCTGGAACTTGAGGTCCAGATTGTTTGTGGTCTTTTCCGCGCGGTCGACGTGCTCGTCTCCCAAAACACCCCGCCTTACGCGCATTCCCTTTTCGTAGCGCTCTCGTTCATCCATGGCCTTGTCCCTCTTTCTGTATTGGCTCGCTTGGCACGAGCCGGAACAAACTCGCGCCGCGCCCGTGAGGCCCCTTAGTCGTACCCATGACGTTCTTCCAGAACACGCGCAATGAATCGCTGCGTGCTGCCGAGATAGGCACGAGGACTCAAGAGACGATCGATCTCGTCGTCGTTCAGATGTGCAGATACCTCGGTGATCTGCTTCAGAATCTCGCTCAGGTGCCGTCTTTCTTGCTTTGCGCGTATGACCGCGTCGCGCAGAATGTCATGGGCCGCCGATCGACCGACTTTAGGCGCCAGCGCCACGCTAACCGCTTCGGACAGTGTCACGCCAAGCAGAGCATCGAGGTTGGCCTTCATGCGTTCAGAATCCACGGCAAGGCCGTTGGCAATCTCTATCGAATACTGGAGTCCAGCTGCGGTCAGGCGGAAAGCATCGGGCACGATATCCCACTCGGCTTGCCACGATCCGAGCCCGCGCTCGTGTTCCTGCGGCATGGCATTGAGGAGGGTTTGCACGAGTCCCGCCAATTTTGCATGGACCGCCAAGACTGCGGCGCAGGCGACCGGGTTTTGCTTGTGCGGCATGGTGGACGATCCACCGCGATCCTTGGCTGTCTCTTCGGATGCTTCACCGACTTCGGCTTGCATCAGGAGCGCAATGTCGCGCGCAAATTTCGCAAGCGACCCAGTCAGAAGCGCCAGGGCCTGCACCATCTCGACCAGGTTGTCTCGTTGGGTGTGCCAAGGTAGCTCCGGTTCTCGCAAATCGAGAAGGCGCGCGAGATCCTTTGATACGGCGCTCCCGGAATCTCCGAGGGCCGCCAGTGTGCCCACGGCGCCGCCGAATTGCAACACCAGTGCGCGACGGGCTGCAGAGCGAATGCGGTCGTGGCTTCGACGAAGTGCGGCGAGAGTGCCGGCCAGCTTCAGACCCAAGGTGGTGGGAGGACCCGGCTGCAGCCACGTTCTCCCCGTCATCACGGTCTCGCGATGTGTATGGACTTGGCTGGTCAGCGACTCGTCGAGCGACTTCATCGCAGCCTGGAGCAAGGCAACCGCATCGCTCATTTGAAGCACGAGAGCCGTATCGACCAGGTCCTGGCTGGTTGCGCCGAGGTGAATTGTGCGCGATGCCCGTTCGTCCCTTGACCTCACGGCTGCAGTGAGTTGCCGAACAAAAGGTATGGAGATGTTTCCGACTTGTCTCGCCTCTTTCTCCAGCGCCTCGATGTCAATGAATTGAGCATCGAACAGCGTGTTGAGGATTGCACCCGAGCCGGGTTGCGCGAGCCCCTGCTTCTCAAGCGCACAGGTCAGCGCCCACTCGAATCGCATCATGGCGCGCAGTTGCTCTTGCGGCGAGAAGACGCGGCTCATCTCTGACGTTGAGAACAGGAACGAATTGAGCCCGTCAGACATATCGGAAACCTCTCTACCAGGCAAAGAACACCGTCTCGTCCGCGCCTTGGAGAGCGACATCCCAGTGGAATTTGTTTGGCCCATCGCGCCGGGCAATCAAAGTGCGACGACGCTCCGTGGGGACGGCAAGCAACACGGGGTCGGATTCGTTGGCAGGCTCGCCCTCAAAGTACACACGCGAAATCAAGTGGCGCAGCAGCCCACGAGCAAAGATCAGCACCAGCATATGCGGCGCCTGCGTGTCTCGTTCGTCGGTCGGGATGACAGCGGGGTGGCGCATGGAGACTGCGAAGTTGCCGGCATCGTCGGTTGGCGCGCGCCGGAAGCCATCGGGAAATCCCGTTTCATCTGGTATGGCTGAATTCAGAAGGCGCCCCCCGCCGGAACTCCAGAACTCCAGCAGCGCATCGGGAACAGGGCTGCCGTCGCGATCGATGACTCTTCCGCGAATCTCGATCGCTGCCTCCGTGTTGGCAATCTCCGGTGCCCTTTCGAGCAGATAATCGAGGCCGATACGAAAATAAGGTCCGACCGTCTGGGAACCACTTGGAGTCGGCCTGGTTTCAGTGCTCATCGGCGGCTCTCCTCGAACGGTGTTTCACAGCGACCGCGCAGGACAATGTCGAACTGGTAGGCGAGCGCGTAGTGCGGTTCGGCGCAATTCATGTCCAGCCTGGAGACGAGGCGGTGGCGCGCGGCTTCATCGGGAATGCTATTGAAGATGGGATCGAGAGGCTGCAGCGGATCTCCGGGAAAGTACATCTGCGTTACGAGCCGCGACAGGATGCCCGCGCCGAACAGGGAGAAGTGAATATGTGCGGGGCGCCAGGCGTTGTGATGGTTGGCCCACGGGTAGTGCCCCGGCTTGATGGTCTTGAACGAGTAGAAACCGTTGTTGTCAGTGAGGGCGCGCCCAGCCCCGGAGAAGTTTGGATCGAGCGGCGCGTCATGGCTGTCCACTTTGTGCCGGTAGCGCCCCGCAGAATTGGCCTGCCACACTTCGACCAACGCGTTGCGTACAGGCCTTCCGTCTTCGTCGAGCACGCGGCCATGGACAAAGACGCGCGCGCCGATCGGCTCGCCTGCGTGCTGCGTAGTCAGGTCGTTGTCGTCGCTGCGGAGCAGCCTATGGCCGAACACGGGCCCAGTTCTTTCGGTGATTGTTTCTGGAAGCATGACGAGGGGCATACGCGGCGAACGCGCGACCGACGAGAGATAAGGAGGATAGTGATACTCAGGCTGCGTTCCAGGCGTGGCCGTTGCAACGGTGCGTGCTTCGATCATGACTCCTCCTCAAACATGCTCAATAGCCATCGCGATTCCCTGACCCACGCCAATGCACATGGTCGCCAGCGCTAGCTTCCCGCCGAACTTCTCCAACTGGTGCGCTGCTGTCATCACCAGACGCGCTCCGCTCATCCCCAGCGGATGTCCCAAGGCAATCGCTCCTCCGGTCGCATTCACGTGGTCCGCGTCGTCGGGCAAACCCAGTTGCCGAAGGCAGGCAAGAGATTGGCTGGCGAAAGCCTCGTTCAATTGGATCCAGTCGAAGTCGCCAATTTTCTTGCCGAGGCGCGCAAGCAGTTTCCTGGTTGCCTGCACAGGTCCGATGCCCATCACGCGCGGCGGGACGCCAGCGCACGCCATGCCGAGTATCTGCGCGCGTGGCCGCAGTCCATGCTGCACGACCGCCTGTTCCGAGGCAACGATCATCGCTGCGGCACCATCGTTAATACCCGATGCGTTGCCCGCCGTCACCGTTCCACCAGGAAACAGCGGTCGGAGCGCTGCGAGCTTCTCGGGAGTGGTGTCGGGTCTGGGGTGTTCATCGCGGGAGACGATTGTCGTCTCTTTTTTGCCGCCGATTTCGACTGACACAATCTCTTCGTCGAAAAAGCCGTCCTTGATTGCCTGCGCGGTACGCATCTGGCTTCGCCATGCGAAAGCATCCTGCGCAGCACGCTCCACGGAGCAATCCCGCGCAACGCTGTCGCCGGTCTCAGGCATGGAGTCCGTTCCATAGAGCTCGCGCATACGGGGGTTCACAAAACGCCAGCCAATCGTTGTGTCGTACACCTCAGCAGACCGTTGATAGGCGGCTTCCGCTTTGCCCATTACGAAAGGCGCGCGCGACATGGACTCGACGCCCCCGGCAATCACGAACTCTGCTTCGCCGCAAGTGATAGCCCGCGCCGCCGTGGCCACCGCATCCATCCCTGAGCCGCATAGCCGGTTCACAGTGGCGCCCGGCACCGAGTCAGGCAGCCCAGCTAAAAGCAGGGCCATGCGCGCCACGTTGCGGTTGTCTTCTCCAGCTTGATTGGCACAGCCCAGGATCACATCGTCGAGCGCGCCCCAGTCGGCACGCGGGTTGCGGCGAACGAGTTCGCGGAGGGGGACCGCTGCGAGATCGTCGGTGCGCACGGCAGCAAGTGCGCCGCCATAGCGCCCGATGGGCGTACGCAGGGCGTCGCAGATGAATACCGGCCTCACGCCGCTTCCCCCTCCACGCCGTGCGCGGCAGCGGTGCGAGCCTTCAGATCGCGCAGAACCCGGAGTCCTTCTTCGGTGGGAGGCTCGGTCTGCGTGCAGTTTTCGTCAAACTGAATTTGCCATCCACAGTTTGAAGCGATCATTTCGCGATCGACGCCGGGATGGATGGTCGCTACTTTCAACTCGCGCGAGATCGGATCGGGCCGCAGGATGCAGAGATCCGTAATCACTGCAACGGGGCCCTTGCCGGTGAGACCGGCTTGCTCGCGCGAGTCGCCTCCGGCAAGAAAACCGACCGACGTCACGAAGTCAACCTTCTCCACAAACGTACGCTTCGATTGCTTGACCACGATCAGCACTTCTTTGGCCGACGAGGTGATCTCGGGAGCTCCGCCTGCTCCCGGCAATCGCACCTTAGGCTTGGCGTAGGGTCCAACGACGGTGGTGTTGATATTGGCAAATCGATCGAGCTGCGCGGCGCCCAGGAAGCCAACGTCGATGCGTCCGCCTTGCAGCCAGTAGCGAAAGATCTCCGGAGTCGACACCACTGTATCCGCGGTTTCGGCGAGGTTACCGTCGCCAATCGAGAGCGGCAACACCGAAGGCTTGGCGCCAATCGGACCCGACTCATAGACCAGTACTGCATCGGGTGCGTGCGTGAGGCGGGCCAAGTTGGCTGCCGTCGAGGGGAGCCCGATTCCCACAAAGCAGACAGCTCCGTTGCGGAGCATACGGGCTGCCGCGACGGTCATCATCTCATCGGCGGTGTAAGCAGTACTCATGAATAGACCGCCTGGACTCGCGGGTCATTTTGCAGCTTGAGATAGTTCGCGAAGCTCTCTGTCTGCAAAACGTGGCGGTCGATCCAAGCGCTGAATCGTTCCCGATCACGCGATATCGAATCCCAAGCACGATAGAAGACGTTATCGCGATCGTAGTAGCCGTGGGCATAGGACGGGGTTGCGCCGCGCGGCACTTCGCACACCGCAGTCACAACCCAACTGGGAAGGATGCATGCGTTGGCGGCGGCATCGAGTGAGCGCACGCGCTCCTCGACCGTGACGATCACGCGCTTCGCTGCGAGGACAGCTTCTTTCTGCACGCCAAGGATGCCCCACAAAAGCACGTTCCCTTTCCAATCTGCCTTCTGTGCGTGAATCACCGTGACATCCGGACGAACGGCGGGCGTGGCCGCCAGCACTTCGCCGGTAAACGGACACGTGATGCTGCGAATCCGGTCGTTGACGCGCGCGAAGTCCGACCCTGTGTATCCGCGGAGCACCGCAAAGGGAAGATTCGCGGCGCCGGCCACGTACGCATTCGCCAAATCGCTGTGGCTCCGTTCCTCGATGGCGAGGGGCACCGGCCAGTCGTTCTCGACCGCATCGCGAAAGCGGTGCAGCGACCCGACACCGGGATTTCCTCCCCAGGAAAACGTAAGCTTCTCGGCGCAGCCAGCTCCAATCAACTGGTCGTAGATCAGGTCCGGAGTCATCCGAATCAACGACAAGCTGCGCCGGCGCTGGCGGATGATCTCATGTCCAGCCGCAAACGGGATCAGGTGGGTGAATCCTTCCATGGCCACACAGTCGCCATCGCGCACGTTCGATGCGACGGCTTCGGCCAGGCTGACCCACTCCGCCATGCGACCTCCAGGAATGATGGGCATTATTACGCGAAGTGCCAATCTTGTACAATGTGTGCGATAATCGGCCACTGAAACTGGAGGCGGCATGGGGGGCACACGGCGTTCGACGGCATCCGCTGCGCCAGTTCGAAGCGGCGTCCTGGGCTCTCAGTCCGGGAATCCGGATTTTGTGCTTTCCCTCGCCCGGGGATTGCGGGTCATCGAAAGCTTTGAAGGGCACCAGGAAGGGCGCAGCATCGTGGAGATCGCGCAATCCACTGGCCTTTCCCGCGCCGCCATCCGCCGCCTCTTGCTGACGCTTGAGTTGCTTGGCTATGTGGAGAGGTCGCGCCAGGTGTACCGGCTGAAGACGCAGATCCTGCGGCTTGGCTTTTCGTTTCTCTCTTCGTCGTCCGTGGTCGAAGCTGCGCGCCCGGTTCTTGAACAAATCAGCGAACGGTTGCACGAATCTTCGTCGATGAGCATGCTGGATGGCGATCAGATCGTCTACGTAGCCAGATCTGCGGCAAGCCGTATTCTTGCAGCCGGTCTTTCCGTTGGGAGCCGCCTGCCGGCTTACTGCACATCGATGGGACGTGTCCTGCTGGCCTCGCTGCCGGATGAGAAGCTGAACGCATACCTGCGGGCGGTGAAGCCCAAGGCCTACACTTCCAAGACCATGACGCGGGTTACACAACTGAAGAAAGCCATTCTTCAGGTCCGCAAGGATGGTTATGCGATTGTGGAAGAGGAACTGGAAGCTGGACTACGATCCATAGCTGTTCCGGTTTCGACCCGCAGCAATCAGATTGTCGCGGCGATCAATGTCGGGACGCACGTGTCTCGTGTCGATCGCGCGACGCTCATTAACCAATGTCTGCCTACATTGCAGGAAGGAGCGCGTGCGCTGCGCAACGTCCTGATCTGATCTTCCCCTCTTTTGCCGGTCAACCCGAAGGAGTCAAAATGTCCTCACCCTACCGCGCCGATCAAGTTGGAAGTCTTCTTCGCCCTGCCGAGCTGTTGGATGCACGCCGCACGAATGCGCCGACAGAGGAACTTCAGACGATTGAAGACTCGCACGTTCTTCACGTCCTCACGCGCCAGAAAGAGATCGGTCTCGATGTCTTCACCGACGGCGAGCTGCGGCGGACGAATTTCATGAGTGATTTCACCGATGCCGTGGAAGGATTCGACTTTGGGGATGCGGTTTCGCGAAAGTGGTCGGAAGGTGCCGGCCAAGGAACCGAGGCACAAGCTGCAGTCAGCAGCATCAATGGCATTGTGACGTCGCGGTTGCGGCAGCGGCAGCCCCTCACGGGGCGCGAGGTGCCGTTCCTGCGCAAACAGGCTCCCGGGCCGATCAAGATCACGTTGCCCAGCGCAACACAGTTTCCGGCGATCTCGTTCAAATACGGCGTCACCGATGCGGTATACAAAGATCCTTACGCCATGCTCACCGCGATCACGGAGATCATGGCCACAGACATCCGGACCCTCTCAGTCGGCGGCATCTCGTATCTGCAGATCGATGCGCCGCGATACAGCTACTACCTCGATCCCAAGTGGACCGCATGGATGGAGAAGGAGCTTCGAGTCGATCCCGCGCAGATGCTGACGGCATCTCTCGCTGCGGACAATGCCTGCTTCGCTGCGGCGAAGCACCCGGATGTGACGCTTGGGATTCATCTCTGCCGAGGAAACAATCGCAGCCATTGGTACGCCGAGGGCGGCTATGACTCGATCGCCGAGCGGCTCTTTCATGAGCTAGCGGTGGATCGTTTTCTGCTCGAATACGATGACGAGCGCTCGGGCTCTTTCGCCCCCCTGCGGCTCGTTCCCAAAGGGAAGATGGTGGTGCTCGGGTTGATCAGCAGCAAGCGGCCGGAACTCGAACGCAAAGAGGATTTGCTGCGACGCATCGATGAGGCGGCCCAGTTTGTTCCACTGGAGCAACTGGCCGTCAGCCCGCAGTGCGGCTTCGCGTCCACGATGGAAGGCAATCTTTTGACCGAGGATGAACAGTGGGCCAAACTGAAGCTCGTTGTGGATGTCGCACGGACGGTCTGGGCATAACAGACAATCCCCAGGGATCCCATGGACGTTCCCGATCCACCTGAACTTGAATTTGTTTTCGAACTGCGAGTCGACGTAGGTCCTGCGATTGAACTGGGACCGGGTGTGTGCGGTATCCGGCGGACAATTCCGATTCTGGGCGGCACTCTGGAAGGACCTTTGCTCTCGGCCCGCGTCCTGCCTGGCGGGGCAGACTGGCAGTTTGTCGAAGCCCAAGGACTGACGTTTGTCGATGCACACTACGCGATCGAGACAAGCGAGGGTGTGCGGGTCGAAGTACGCAACCAGGGAGTTCGCCACGGCCCGCCCACAGTCATGGAGCGCATCGCAGCCGGCGAATCGGTGCCTTCGAGTGCGTACTACTTCAGAACGACGCCTCGTTTCCATCCACCCCAGGGAAAGTATGAGTGGATGAAGCGTTCGATCTTTGTCGCGTCGGGTGAACGCCATGCGGCTGTGGCGATAGTGCGGGTGTGGAAGGTACTTTGAGCTGTCTTCGCCGACAGTGCGATCCTTCCATACGTTAAGAATTGTTAAGGGACGCGCGGACCGTTTCGTCTGTGCGAGACTGAAATGCCGTGGGAGCCTTTGTGCAGGCAGTTGAGATCGAATCGGGAGAACGGCAAAAGCACCTGTCCCTTTTGTTGGTGGATGACGACGCGGAGTTGTGCGGCATGATGCGCGAGTTCTTCGCGGAAGCGGGTCACAAACTGGATACGGCGTACAACGGGCGCGAAGGGCTGGCAAGCGCGCTGCGCGGCAGCTACGATCTCATGATTCTGGATGGGATGCTGCCCGGCCTGGACGGACTGGCGGTGCTGGAACAATTGCGACGCAAGCGGGATTTGCCGGTCATCATGCTGACGGCGCGCGTGCAGCAGCAGGATCGCATCCTCGGTCTCAACAGCGGCGCGGATGACTATCTGCCCAAGCCCTTCGATCCGGATGAGCTTCTTGCGCGGATTCGCGCCGTGTTGCGCCGAACCCAAAACCCAGTACTGCCCACGGAAGCGCGTCTCACATTCGGAGCGATCACCGTGAATCAGTCGACGCGCGAGGTGTGGAGCGGCGGCGCGCCCGTTGAATTGACCGCGATGGAATTCGAT
The DNA here is from genome assembly GCA_964585715.1 of uncultured Occallatibacter sp. Classification (GTDB taxonomy): domain Bacteria; phylum Acidobacteriota; class Terriglobia; order Terriglobales; family Acidobacteriaceae; genus Telmatobacter. Next base: position 87,246 of record CAZPEZ010000004.1, on the reverse strand, counting down.
CTTCTGGATCTGCTGATGCGGTCGGCCGGTCAGGTTGTCTCGCGCGAACAGATCACCGCGGTCCTGTTCGAGCGAGAAGCAACGCCGTACGATCGGTTTCTCGACGTGCACATCAGCCACCTGCGCAAGAAGCTCCAGGGCGGCCGGAAGCTGATCCGCACCATACGCGGAGTGGGATATGTCTTTACAGGAACGGCTTAGAGCACTGCCCGCCATCCCCCTCAACGTCGGCGTGCTGCTGGCGGTGGTCAGCACGCTGTCGCTTTCGTTCCTCGCCTTCCATCTGATCGCCAATCGCGTGCAGCGGATGGAAATATTGCCGACATTCGACAAATTCGACGAGATGCAACTGGAGAGCGCGCGCAACGCATTGCAACGCCGCGGCCGCGAAGGATTGCAGGATTACTTGTCGAGTCTCGATCGCCTGTTCGGCGAGCCGCACTATCTGCTCGACGCACGTGGGATCGATCTGGTGTCCGGAGTCGATCGATCCAAGATGCTTCCGCCGCCTCCGGCTGACAAGGCGCGAGTACGCGCGCACGGACATTGGACGCTCGCGCATCGCTCGCCCGACGGGCAGTACTGGTTCACTGCCGAAGGCGAACTGGGACCTCCACAGATCTGGACCTTTCTTCCCTACTATTTCCTGGTGATCGGCACGACGGCTTTGCTGGTGTGGTTGGCATACATTGGCGTGGTTTCACCGATTCGACGGATCGCGACAACCATCGGTCAATTCGGCCAAGGGGACCTGACCGTTCGCATTCGCACCAGACGCAGAGACGAGATCGGACAGCTTGCGAGCACGTTCAACCAGATGGCCGAGCGTCTCGAGCGGCTCATTGTGAGCGAACGCAGACTGCTGGGCGATATCTCCCACGAACTGCGATCGCCGCTGGCACGGCTGAAATTCGCCGTGAAACTGGCGCGCACCTCTCAGGACAATAAGGCCGCTCTGGACCGCATTGAACGCGATGTAGACCGGATCACATCGCTTGTGGCCGACATCGTCGAGATCACCTTTATCGAGGGCGATCCGGCCGTGCAGGACAGGGGCGTTGTGCGCCTTGGCGAGATCGTTGACGAGGTTGTGCGCGATTGCGCTCTGGAGGCTCAGTTTCGCGAATGTACGATTCACAAGGGCGGCATTCTGACCGGCGAGGTGATCGGCAGCCGTGAGTTGCTGCGCCGCGCAATCGAAAACGTACTGCGCAATGGCATTCGTTACTCGCCGAAGCATTCGGAGATTCAAGTGTCAATTGCAGAGAACGAGCGCGAGGCGGTCATCTCCGTCCGCGACTTTGGACCGGGTGTGCCCGAAACTGCGATCGCACGTATCTTCGATCCATTCTTCCGCGTGGAGGATGCGCGGGATGCCAACAGCGGTGGAACGGGAATGGGCTTGTCGATTGCCAAGCGTGCAGTGCAAGTGCATCACGGAGCGATTGTGGCCGAAAATGCCGCGCCGGGCTTGCGTGTACGTATCACGATTCCTCTTGCTGTGCACGCGAGCGGCGTGTACGCCCAAGTGAGTGCACAAAATGGGAAGCCGCTCGAACCAATTAAGAATTCTTAAGCTTCGATGAGTCGACAAGCGTGTGTAATGTCCCTAATGCTTCAGCCAGATCGTGGTTGGGGCCGAGCAGATTGAGGAGACACCCATGAAGCGCTTTTTCGGATTTGCACTCTTACTTGCATCGCTCTCCATTCCAGCCTTCGCGAAAAACACGCAGTCCATCACGCTCGACAACAGCGTAAAGGTAGGTTCGACTCAGCTGCCTGCAGGTGATTACAAAATCACGTGGACAGGCACCTCCCCCAATGTCCAGGTTACGATCGCGGCAAAGGGTAAAGCGTCGGTGACAGTTCCGGCGAAGCTGGTCGATGCCAAGAACGGCCATGTTGCTTTGCAGACCAACACAGTAAATGGTGTGCAGATTCTTCAAGGAATTCAGCTCGATAATGTGAGCCTTATGCTCACCGGCGCGACAGCGTCGGGCGAGTGAGCCGCAACACCCCTTCGAGCAGTCTTTGCTCGTATCGATTCCCGTGCTTGTAGTCCTTCCTTTTCACCCCCATTTCGCAAGAGGTGGGGGGTCCTTTTTTGAACATGCAAGCTCCGGTGCGCCTAGATGCGTGACTGTTTGCTGCGCGCGCCACGCCAGTAGAGAACGAGGCCGAGCAGGATCGAAGCGACGGTTCCGCCGATGAGCTTGAGCTCAAAGCCCAGCTTGTTGGTCGAGTCGCCAGGCGGTACCAGCGAAACAAAAATCCCGATCAGCACGACAGCGAACCCGAGACCGCCGCAGGTCCACACGCCGGAAAACCCGCCCGGAACGAGGATTGCGTGCGTGTTGCTCTTGCGATCGGCGCGGTGCGCGAGCTTGATGACTGCCGCGAACATGTAGAGAAACGGAATGAAATAGAGAATGATGGCTGCATCAATGAGGAATTGATAGGCACCGCGGGTCGAGTCGTTGATCTGGCTCACGAGCAAGATTGCTCCCGAAGCGATTGCCTGCACGAGGATCGAAACGTACGGCGTTTTCCAGCGCGGATGGATCTTCCCGAAGGCTGCGGGCAAATAGCGGTCGATTCCCACGACAAATGGAACGCGCGCGATGCCGGCGACTGTACTGCCGACGCCGCCTGCATTTCCCACGGTGACTAGAATGGCCGCGACGATGCCGAGGAAGCCGACGCCCATCGCGACCGAACCCAGAGTGATCGCATGAAAGACACCGCTCTGCGGATCGAGATCGCTCGCGGGCACCAGCGCGAGGATGGCAAAGGTTCCGGCGATGTACATGAACGCGATCAAGGCCCCGGAGCCAAAGACGGCGCGCGGCAGAGTCCGACGCGGGTCACGAATCTCTTCGCTCATGGCCGAGACGAGTTCGAGACCGGTGAAGGCAAACGCGATCTGCGACCAGAAGTTGACCGTGTCCCAGTTCCATGCCGGGAGCATGTTGGCAACGGTGAAGTGCGTTGCCGGCTTGTGGCCCACAGCGAATAGAACTGCGACGACGCCAAGCATCACCAGAGGAACGTAGGTCCCGACGCCGCCGGCGTTCTGCAGCCATTTACCGATGTTGAGGCCGATGATGTTGAGGAACACGGCAACGAGCAGCATGGCCAGCGACACGGTGAGCAGAAACGTGCGGTCCTGCGCCAGAGCAGCGCCACGGCCACCGATGATGTAGGCGCTCATGGAAGCGCTGGCAAGAAGAAGTCCGGGAAAGTAGAAGACGGTGTAGATCCAGTAGGTCCAGCCCGCGATGAAACCGTGGAAGTCGCCGAATGCCTCGCGCGACCAGACGTAGAGGCCGCCTTCCTCAGGGAAGCGCGACGATAGCTCATTGATGACCAGTGCGCCCGGCACGAAGAAGAAGACAGCGGCGAGAACCCAGAGGCTAATGGAAGACGTTCCGTTATGTCCGGCGGCGGCAATCCAACGTGGACCGAGGACGGTGGCGATGTTGAACAGCAGAACGTCCCAGAAGCCCATGGTCTTGCGCAATTGGGCTTTGGTGTCCGAGGGCGGAGGCGTAAGAAAGGTCATGAGTCCCTAACCTGCAAGGGAACTTTCAGGTGGCCTGAAATTCCAATGAAGGATATAGGACAGACGCAGTCAACGTCTCAGCACAGCTGGGACGGTCTAGAGCCGGTTGTCAGTCATGCGGGGAAGAAAGGGGAACAGGCGGTCCCGAATCGGTTCCGCCTAAGCGCGGGTTTATGCGGTTGCTCTCACTTTTTCTACTGGTGCTTGCTGGGTGGGGTTGCCCATCGAGTAGACGGGTTTCGCAGTCGATACCGGACGACGGGCGTCGGCGGGGCTGACAAGGAGTTCCAGGGCTTCAGCTGCCGAGTAGATCTGCTCCTGGCGGGCACGGAGCTGATTGAGGGTTTCGCCTATCTGGCGAAGTTCCGCGTGGGCCGATTCGATCGCCGCGCGATATGCAGGCTCATGGTGTTGGTCGTTCATCGATTTTCCTCCACGCCCGAAGTGTAGGACGAAGTAACCTTCAAAGGCATTACCTCGAAAGAATCAGAAAGCGTCACTTTGGTGGTAGAGATGGACCTGGAAGGGGCGGGTGAAAAGCTTTGGAAATCAGCGTTATAAGGACGGCTCCTTGGCCGAAGAGGCAGCTTCACGCTATACTGAGGGTTCGGCAAGCCTGCGGATGGCCCATCGGTGCGACCGCCGGTTTCCCGCCTCAGCGACAATCGATTCGTCGCCGGAGACCCCGAAAGGGTCTGAAAGGCGTGAGAAACCGTCCAGGGCGGCGCGAAAATAACAGCGAACTTCGGAGTTGAACCATGGCACAGGTATGCGACATTTGCGGCAAAGGGCCGCAGTTTGGCAACAACATCTCTCACGCACACAACGTCAGCCGGCGGCGGTGGAACGTGAATCTGCAGGCAGTGAAGGCGCTGGTGAACGGCGCTCCCAAGCGGATCCGCGTCTGCACCAGTTGCATCAAGAGCGGAAAGATCGCCAAGGCGTAGCGGACCGCAACGATCGTAGCAAGGCAAAACCCCGTCCTGAAGGGCGGGGTTTTGTTGTGTCTGAAATCGGCCCCGCTGCCGGTAGATTTCTTCGCTTCTTCGAGACATCCGCCGAACCGAACCTAACCAAATCGCGCCTTGCCGGTAATCGTCGAGACAACCTGCGCAGCCTCGTTCTTTTCGCTCGCAGCCGTGGGCAAGTCGCGCAGTAACGTTCGGGTCTCACGAATCAAATTACAATTCAGCGCTTGACTATTTCAGTTTTGTTCAGCAGATTGACCTGAGGGTTCCTCAGCCTGCCGCACAACCCACTTTCTATCACTTTTCCTGGAGGTCCTATCTGTGAGTAAACTCTCGGTTTGCGCATCTCTGTTCGTATTAGCTCTGGGCAGCAGTTTCTCTTCGGCACAGAGCACCACAGGCACGACTCGGCAGCCGATTGCGGTTCCGAGCGGCTACTTTGCCTCACTGAAGGCCGCACCCAAACACACTGCGTCGAACCAACTCTCCGCGGCGACGAACGCAGCGACGCTGAATGCCGATCCTCGCGTTGTGTCCTTGCCGAACTTCACGAGTTCGTTCAAGTTCGGCGGCACGACATATCCCTACACAATGGTCGGCCAGAGCCCGAAGGCCCGCCAGACAACCTGGGTTCCAACGACGTATGTGCCCATGTCGTTCTACTTCGACGAGTTTGTCGACCAGAACGGCAACAACATTACCATCGACGCAACCACGATCACGAAGGAGATCAAGCAGTCGCCGCTGTTCCAGAACGCGAGTTATGCCACGGGCAACACGCAGTTCGAAGATGCTGTGATGCGTGCGGAGTTCTATCCGCTCTTCAATAAGGACGGGGACAACGACGGAGACGACAACTACCACGTCTTGCTGGGGACGCCGCAGACGCTGACACCGGTCCAGATCGAAGTGCCGGTTGGATCTTCAGAGGTTTTCGTCGACGGCGATGGGACGTTCTTTGCGCTGATCGACATCAACTTCATCAATTCGCAGCTGAACACGCTGCTGCAAACGGAAGGCGTGAGCGTTCAGACCATTCCGATCTTCCTCTCGCGGAATGCGGTCTACGGCGATTTCCTGGATGGCGCACCGATCGACTGCTGCATTGGCGGATTCCATACGGCGTTTCAGACCAACAGTACTACGACGAAGATTTTTGTGCAGACGTTCGCCTTTGCGACTTCGCTCGACTCCGATGTTTCCGACTTCGTCTTCAGAGACCCCGGCGTCTTCTCCGATATCAATGCGTTGTCGCACGAGCTGGGGGAGACTCTGAACGATCCTTTTGTGAACAACATTACGCCGAACTATCAGCTTCCGGGATTCCCGCCTGGGACGTGCCAGAACTACCTAGAAGTGGGCGACGTGGTTGAGGGGCTGTCACCGGACTACACCGACGTCACTCTCAATGGATTCACGTATCACCCGCAGACGCTTGGCCTGCTGCAGTATTTCGAAGGGATCGTTCCGTCAAACGCGATTCACGGAGACTACAGCTTCCCGGACCCGACCAGGCTGACAACGCCGTTTACGCCCTGCCCGGCGTCGTAGAAGTCACGAGGGGTTGAAACTCGGATTTGCACGCGGGACGCAAGATGACAAACCCCACCGATGAAGTGGGGTTTGTTGTGTGGTGCGCTTACTTGGCGTTTTCGAAGGTTAGCGAGGCGGAGTTGATGCAGTAGCGCAGGCCGGTGGGGCGGGGGCCGTCGGGGAAGACGTGGCCGAGGTGGCCGCCGCAGCGGGCGCAGGTGACTTCGACGCGGCGCATGCCGTAGCTCACATCCTCGTGCTCCTGGACCGCTTTGGAATCGGCAGGAATCATGAAGCTCGGCCAGCCGCAACCGGAGTCAAACTTAGCGCCGGAATTGAACAGCAGTGCGCCGCAGCCGGCGCAGTGGTAGTCGCCGGTTTCGAAGTTGTACTCGAGCGGGCCGGTGAAAGCGCGCTCGGTCCCCTTCTCACGAAGAACGTGGTACTGCTCCGGCGTCAGCATGGCGCGCCAATCAGCTTCGGTGCGCGTGACCTTTTCCTGTGTCTGGGTGGTTTCGGGGATATTGCTCATGGTGCGACCTCCGATACAGCGGATGCTTGGATGCGCGAGGGTGCGGGAAGGTTACAGAGTTAGATCTCGGCGACCAGTTCGATCTCGATGAGCGTATCTTTGGGGAGGCGAGACGCTTGTATTGTCGTGCGAGCCGGTGGCGCAACGCCTTGGGGAGCAAAGTAGGTCGCATAGATGGCATTCATTGCCGCGAAGTCATCGAAGTTCTTCAAATAGACGGTGGTTTTGACGACATGGGCCAGACTGCTCCCGGCAGCTTCGACGATCGCCCTGAGATTCTCAAGCACGCGCGTGGTCTGCTCTTTGATACCGCCGGGAACGAGTTGGCCGGTGGCGGGATCTAAGGCAATTTGACCCGCCGTAAAGAGCAGATTGCCGGTGCGAATCGCCTGCGAATACGGACCTATCGCCTCGGGCGCTTCGTTGGTGAAGACGAGGGTTTTGCTCATGCCTCGATTGTAAAGTCCGGGGCGCGTGGTCGGAAGAACTCAGCGCCAGACGGCCAGCAGAGCTCCCACGGCCAGCAGTCCGATCAGCCAGTAGCCGTTGTTGATGAGGAAGTACTTGAAGGGTCGGCCCTCATAGACGCTCTGGGGATAGTTGGGCGCTGCGAAGAATCCAAGCCACGCAATGAAGCCGATGACGGCGCCCCATCCGATGGTGTTCGCACCGGACCAGATGATGAAGTGGTTGAGAGCGAACGCCAAGAGAAGATCGCCGATAAACGAGCCGATCATGCCTTTCACGACGCCCTTCGGCTTCTCACCCATCTTGCGGCCAACGATCTCAACCCACGGCTTGGCAAAGAGGACCGGAGAGTACCAGAGCGCTCCGAGAAACCAGAGAAACAGCGCAGAGACAAGAATCGCCCAGTGATTGAGCGCATGGTGAATGTGTTGCACGAGAGCCTCCGGGGAGGAGTGATTCGGGGATGCAGTCGAGGGTCGCCCGGGCAGGCGCTGGCTGTCAAGGAAGAAGTGCGGGCGGGGAGAAGCACGGGCGACGGCTCGCCGAGAATGGGATACGAATCTCAGCCGGGGGTTTTGACGCCGCCACGCAGCATGGTCACGGCCTTGGCGAGCCGTGCCTGGCGTGTCTCTTCCTTTTTCGCTTCAGTGATCCAGCGGCAATACTCTTTGCGGTGGGTGTAGCTGAGCTTCTCGAAGACCGGCAGCAGGCCTTCTTTTTTCAGCAGCTTCTGGAGTTCGGGAGGGACTTCTACGGTGCGGACTGAGTTGTCGCGCTCGACAGTGACGCTGACGGTGTCGCCCGGCCCTTTGCCGATTTTCTCGCGGATCGCTTTAAGCATCGGCAACATGTGCTGCGGAAGCCCATATTTAACCATCGTCCCGGTGTAGGGCACGCTGTCGAAGGTGATTTTCACGGGCACCTGGCCGCGGGTGCCGAATTCTTTCTCGACGTCGTAGGGGAAGAAAACGCAGGCTCCTCCGCGGCCGGCGGGGCCCTGGACAGATTCGATGGTGGCTTTGAACTTGTATTGCTTAGCGGGTGTCATGGCATCGTTGCTTGATCGAAATTACTTTCTCACATGGAAAGAGGCCCGGCAAGAACTCACCCGCCAGTGCTGACCCAGCGAAAAATGTGTCCTTAAGCGTCACATCCCATCCGGCTATGAGAAGCAGGATGGGATGGAGGCTGCGCAGACCAGGGAGCCAGTTACACCAGCTTGGCGTCGAGCACGATCTCGGTGTTGTTTGCGAACAGCTTCGAGATTGGGCAACCGGCCTTGGCGTTGGCCGCTGCCGTGTCGAACACGTCCTTGGTCGCGCCGGGAACGCTGGCGGTGGTCGTGAGGGCGATCTTCGTAATCGAAAACCCTTCGCCCACCTTGGCCAGTGTCACGGCGGCATGGGTCTCGATCTTGGCGGGCGTGAGGCCTGCGCCGCCGAGTTGTGCGCCCAGCGCCATCGAGAAACAGCTGGCGTGCGCCGCTGCGATCAGTTCTTCCGGCGTGGTGCCCGAGGTCGCGCCTTCAAACCGGGTGGCGAACGAGTAGTTGGCGTCCTTCAGAACGCCCGTCGCCGTGGAGATGGTGCCCTTGCCTTCTTTCAACGATCCAGTCCAAACCGCACTTGCCTTGCTTGCCATAGACCCTCCTTGGGGTTCCGGAATCCGGTGGTTTTAGGGTGATTTTTGCTCCGCTTCGGGGGAAGAGCGAACCAGAGCTGAAGGTGATGCTTCAGGCACCTGCGGGGTTCCTCAGGCAGGAGGCCGTCTTCTCCATGTTAATCTCTGACCCATGCTTCCACACAGGCCACGGTCCCTCGCTAGCGAATCCGTGCGCGAAAATTCACAGATTGGGTCGGGGTGCGATGCTGTGCCCGAGTTACCGATCGAGCACCATTGCCAAGTGTGCCCGACGTGTTCGCACCGGCTGACTGGGCACCGCTGCAAGCTGGTGTGCACGGAGTGCGGCTACTATTTGAGCTGCGCGGACTATTACTGATCGGCTGTCCGCCGAGCGAATCCCTGTTTGCTGACTCGAAGACGATCCGGGCCTGAAGGCCGTAACCTCTGAACTGCTCCATCAGGGGCCTGAAGGCCCCTGCTCCCTCCGATGGGCTGTTTGGTTCCACGCTTTCCCAGGTCTCAAAAGCGAGATCTCCACCCCGGACCCGGGGCACCCAGATCACGTGGCTCGAAGCCCTACTTTACCTCGCTGGCTTTGCGTGTGGCTTCAAACTCGTCGCCCGGCAGCCACTCCACCGGCTTGGCCTGCTCAGCGGCCAGCCACCCCAGAACAAAACCGAAGCGCGCCATCTTTGCGTTGCCGCTGAAGTCCCAGTCGGCGTGGAATTCGTCGGAAGGCTGGTGGTAGTGATGCGCGACGTAGTCTTCGTTTTGTGCGTGCCCCCAAGCCTCGTCATGGCCCTCGAACAGCTCTCCTTGATCGACGGAGAAGGCTGGCACACCGACACGGGCCAGTGAAAAGTGGTCGCTGCGATAGTAGTGGCCGGCCATCGGCGTGGGGTCAGGCAGGAGCTGAATGTCGAAGGCCTGCGCGACCGTCTGCACGGTGGGCCAAAAGTCGATGCGCTCGGCGCCATTCAGATCGGCTGAGCGAGGGACGCCGATGGGCAGGAGCATGTCGTAGTTGAGATCGAGGGCGATCTGCCGGGCGGGAATCGGAGGATGCATGCCGAGATATTGCGAGCCAAGAAGGCCTTGCTCCTCTGCGGTCACGGCGGCGAAGAACATCTCGTGCGGCGGAGGCTGTGTGGATTGTGCAAAGGCCCGCGCCATTTCGAGCAAAATGCCGCAGCCGGTGCCATTGTCGGCAGCGCCGTTATAGATGTTATCGCCCTTGGCGTCGGGATCGATGCCGAGATGATCGTAGTGCGCGGTGTAGAGAACGGAGTTGCCTCCGGGCGCTGCTCCAGGGACGCGCGCAACAACGTTGGAGCTGACGTAGCGGCGGACACGGCTCTCGACATGGCCACGAAAGCGCACCGAGAGCTGAACGGGATGGAATCCCCGTTTGCCGGCACGGTCGATGGCCTGGTCGACATCGCCGAGCCCAGCCAGCGTGAACAGACGCTGCGCGACATCGTGCTGAATCCATGCAGCGGCGCGTAACGTCGCGAGCGGATCGTTCTGCAGATAGCTCTTTTCGATCGATTGGGAGTTCCGGACGACCTCCCAGCCATAGCTGGCCAGATCGCGGCGGTGAATGATGATGACACCGGTGGCGCCGCGGCGTGAGGCTTCTTCGTACTTATAGGTCCAGCGTCCGTAGTAGGTGAGCGCCTTGCCCTTGAAGAACTTCTCGTCGTCTGAGGGCGGTTCGTTCACGATGACGAGCGCGACCTTGCCTTTGAGGTCAATCTCCGTGCCGTCGGGCCCCGCATAGTCATCCCAGTTGTATTCGGGTGCGTGAATGCCGTAGCCGACGAAGACGATCGGCGCATCGATGTCTGCGGAGGCCTGGCCGGCCTCATCCTTGGCAACGATTTCCGTTCCATAGGCGAGATCGATCGGCGAGCCGCTCGCGGGCACGAAAGAGAGTTTGGTCTTGTCCTCATCGGTATGCACGGCAAAGAGCGGAACCGGCTGGAAGTAGGTGCCGTTGTCGCCTGCAGGCTTGAGCCCGGCTAGAGCGAACTGCGTGGCGATGTATTGGGCGGCGAGTTCTGCACCCCGTGTGCCGGGGCCGCGCCCTTCAAGCAGGTCAAGAGACAGGAACCGGACGTGCTCGCGAATCTTGAGCGGATCGATCGACTCAGCGGCAACACGAGCAGCCGATGGCAGACCGGAAACGTTCAGCACAGAAGCGGTCTGCGCGTGGGCGATGGCTGCAGCGGCAAGAAGGCAGGACAGAAGCAGAGTGATCCGTGAAGGGCGCATTCATGCTCCGCGGAGAAGGGATTGGAGACAGGCGAACACGTCGATTCTACGCTGCGGGCCGCGCGGGGGCGTGATCGACAAGCTGCCTTCAGGGCATGACGAATGAGGCCTGTCGCAGGGTCTGCGCAACCCAATCGGCGTGAGGAAGGCCGCTCGCCTTCAGCGCTGCGACTTCGGCTGCAAGATCGCATTCGACACGGCGGATGGTCACGCTGCCTTCGTCGACGAGCAGATAGGAAGCGCGCGGATCGCCATCGTAGGAAAGGCTGACGCTGCCGGTGTTGGCGACGATTCGCGGCCCGATGGAACGCACGAACGGTTGATGGATGTGGGCGTAGACAGCGATGCGCGTCCCAAGCGTCCGATAGGTGGCATCCAGTTCGTCGTCTGTGGCGTTCGTTCCGGGCGACACCCAGGTGTTCTCTATACTGGCGTGCACCAGCGCAACGGCGTCGGTAGACTGGGTCATCGGAAGATTCCTGAGCCACGCGATGCGTTCCGCGCCCAGCGCCTCGCGTGTAAAGACAGCCATTTCCGCGATGGCGTCGAAGAGCTTTCGGAGATGCGGAGCCCGGGCTGCGAACTCCGTCAGAGACTCGGGGCGAAACAGCATCTCATCTGTATTGCCGAGGACACCGTTCCATCCGAGGGCGCGCATACGATCTACGATTTCGGCAGGCCGCGCTCCACCCGCTGGGAGGTCGCCGCCATGCAAAATCAAGTCAGGCGACGTCTCGCGCAGATCGGCGATCACCGCTTCAAGCGCCGTGAGATTGCCATGAATATCGGAGATGACAGCGAGACGCACGGTCCTTCAGCAACAGGCTATCAGGCTGTCTCCTGCACAGGCTGAGGCTGCAGCGTGAGCAACTCGAGCGGAGCGACTGGCAGCAGATGCGCCCGGCTGAGCACCTTGCGTGTGAGGCCCGTGAGAGCCATGCCTGACGCATTGATGAGCGGAACCCAGCAGCGCCGGCCCTCGGAAACCGTCAGTGGGTCTACATCCTCTTCGCCGACTTCGCGGATGCGCACATAGTAGTTGACCTGCATGATGGCGTGACGCACGGTCATGCGCACTTCGGACTCCGGCACCGTCGCCTCGCGCAGAACCGGAAGCTGCCACAATCCCGGCATCACGGTTTGGGCATCGGAGCGCTGCTCCAGGAAGACTTCGCGATTGGTGAAACCGGGCAGGCTGCCGGTGCGGACTGCGAGCGCATAGGCAATCTCCTTGCTCAACATGCGAGGCCGGGCCTGGGTCTTGTGTTCTCCGCGTGTGGCGCAGTGGGCTGAAAGCGGACAAGTGAGGCACTGCGGACTCTTCGGCGTACAGACTGTTGCTCCAAGCTCCATCAGAGCCTGGTTGAAATCGCCGGGGCGAGCCGGATCAAGCAACTGATTTGCGACGGCATCGATTTTACGTCGCAGAGCCGCGGCGCCCGAACGGCCGACCGCTTCCCATCCCAGCAGCCGGCACAAGACGCGCTCGACGTTGCCGTCGACCACCGGAATTGCTTCTCCGTGGGCAATGCTGGCGATGGCCGCAGCCGTGTAGTTCCCAATGCCGGGCAACAGGCGTAGTTCCTCGGCCGAGGTGGGTAAATTTCCCTCCCCTTGCTCGGCCACAAATTGGGCAGCTTTGTGGAGCATGCGAGCCCGGCGGTAGTAGCCCAGGCCACTCCAGAGCGCCAGTACTTCCTGCTCGGAGGCCAGGGCCAACGAGACGAGAGACGGGAAGCGGGCCATGAAGGCCTGATATCGCTCGACCACGACCGCAACCCGCGTCTGCTGGAGCATGATCTCCGAGACCCAGATCGCATAGGGGTCGCGGCTACGCCTCCAGGGCAGATCGCGTTGGCTCAGGTCGTACCAGGCGAGCAATTGCTGCCGGATGCTGGAACGTGCCTCGGGTTCGATGTCGTTTCTAGCCATAGAAAGCAAGCGTGGAGCGTCTACGGGCGTGTAGCCGCTGTGGCGGGAAACCGCACCAGCAAACACGGGCCCATTTCAATGAGAGAAACCCCATGCCGCACGTAACCAATTCGGTTCGCGCTCTAGTAACAATCTACCGGTCCCTGTGGTACTTTTTCCATACCACTTCCGTTATCTCATTCGTAATCGGGGAGACGGAGGGGCGTTCCGCCGACAGTAAATATAGGAATAAACGACAGTAGCCATTTGAGTTAGTCCCCCAGGCGAGAACCTATCTACTTCTGAGGAGGCTACACCCCGTGAAAGCCACTATCTCGACTTTGTCCGTTGCCTTGCTGCTCGCCGCTTCATCTCTCGCGGCGCAAGTCCCAACCGTTTCGACGCGCCTGGCCGCTAACAACACCGACGGCGGCTCTTACCGCCCGGCAACGACGGTGCAACAGGGTTCCGTCTACGGAGGACCGTTCTCCCACTTCGCCATCGGTGGCAGCTTCAACACACTCGGTCCTGGGATCCAGATCACGACCAATCTGGCGGACCACTTCAATCTCCGCGCCACAGGAAATACCTTTCGCTATTCGACCACCTTCAACACCAACGGCTTCGATGCCAATGCCAAGCTCAGCATGACCAACGCTTCGCTCGCAGCGGATATCTATCCCTTCCACAAGGGCTTCCGCGTGAGCCCCGGCGTCATGGTGCTGAACAACAACCGGATTGCGGCGAATGCGGTAGCAGCAGGCGGAACGAGCTTCACCTTCGACGACACAACCTACTACTCGGCAACCGCGAATGCCGCAACTGGCGCCACGCCACTCACTGTAAGTGGAGGGCTCGGCCTGAATACGAGCAAGCCGGCGTTTACCCTCACCACCGGCTGGGGCAATACGATTCCACGGAACGGCAACCATTGGTCGTTTCCCTTCGAAGTTGGTGCGGCCTTTGTCGGAGCGCCCTCGGTGAACATGACGCTGGCAGGTTGGGCCTGCCAGGATCAGGCGCAAACCCAGTGCGGCGACGTGACGGACACCACGAACACAACATCACAGGACATTCAGACCAGTCTTGCAGCCCAGATCACCAAGTGGAAGAGCGACCTCGACCCGCTCAAGACCTACCCGATTCTGTCGTTCGGCGTGGCTTACAGCTTCCCGGTCCGCGGCGAAAATCAGATTCACTGAGCTTTCCCAGTCTCACCTAAGCAAAGAAGAGGGCCGCGGTTGCGGCCCTTTTCTTTTTGGATCGATTCCGATTGCCCCGCTGGATTCGAGCCAGCTGCTACGCCAATCCAACAGCCGCTGCTACTCCAATATGGACGCGACGATTTCGGGCGTAGCCTGCAGCGCGGCGTCGATCTGGGCCTGGTCTTTGCCGCCAGCTTCTGCGATCTCGGGTTTCCCGCCGCCCGAGCCTCCGACCAGTTTTGCGACCGCACCGACGAGCTTGCCGGCCTGGATGCGCTTGACCAATCCCGGAGTGACACCGGCGATGATGGCGACTTTGCCTTCGGGTTGGGCGGAAACCAGAACGACGACCCCTTCGCCGGCTTTCTGTTTGAGGTTGTCGACCAGCGTACGCAGTTGGCCGCGATCAAGATTGTCGGCCCGGTGACGGAACAGCTTCACACCCTTGACGTCGATGGCCTTTGAGAGAACTTCGTCGAGCCCTCCGGCGGCCGATTTCATGCGGGTCCCGTCGAGTTCGCGGCGCAGGCGTTTGATCTCCTCTTCATGAGCGGCAACGCGCGCACGCAAAGCCTCAGAGAGATCGCCGTCGGGAGAGCCTGCTATCGACGAGGCGAACTGGGCAACGGCAAAGTCGCGGCGGAAGGTGTCGAGCGAGCCCATGCCGCTGATGGCCTCGATGCGGCGCACACCCGAAGAGACGGAGGTTTCTCCGGTCAGCTTGAAGAGGCCGATTTCGCCCGTGGCCGCGGTGTGCGTGCCGCCGCAAAGTTCGGTCGAGAATCCATCGGAGAGCTTCACCACGCGCACCTTGTCGCCATACTTCTCGCCGAACAAAGCCATCGCATGATACTCATTCACGGCTACGTCGATGGGGACGTCGACCAGCGTCTCGACTGTGGCGTTCTTCAGAACTTCGCGATTCACAATCGACTCGATCTCTTCGAGTTCTTCGTCCGCGACCTGCGCATAGTGCGAGAAGTCGAAACGCAGGCGATCAGGATGAACGGCCGATCCGGCCTGCTTGACGTGCGTGCCGAGAACCTGGCGCAGAGCGGCGTGCAACAGGTGGGTGCCAGTATGGTTGCGGCGAATGGCATCGCGGCGATCACCCTCGACGACGGTTTGGACGCGGTCGCCGACGGCGAGATCTTGCTTGAGGATCGCCTTGTGGGCGCGCACGCCCTGGACTGGAGCGACGCAGCCGACGATCTCGGCGACGGTCGTGTTGCCGTCCGAAGAGAGGAACAAACCGGTGTCGCCGATCTGGCCGCCGGAGTCGGCATAGAAGCTGGTGTGGTCGAGGACCACTTCGACCTCATCGCCGGCCTTGGCTGCGGGAACTCCGATGCCGTTCTGCACGATGGCGAGGACTTCGCAGTTCGAGGACTGGAGCTGTTTGTAGCCTTCGAAGACGGTCTTGGGCAGATCGCGGAAGGCAGGGCTGGCGGTTTTTTGTGTGCCGCCCTTCCAGGAAGCGCGAGCGCGGGCCTGTTCGGACTCTTTGGCGCGTTCGAATTCTTTGACATCAAGATCGATTCCGATGTCACGAGCAGCGTCCATCATGAAATCGAGAGGTAAGCCATAGGTCTCGTAAAGGTGGAAGGCTCTATCTCCGGGGAGAGTTATTCGGGGTGAGGGCTCGCCCCAATTGTGTTGCTGCTGCCTCTTATGCAATGGAACGGCTTCCATTGCTCTGATTGCTTGGCCGTGTGGAGATTTCTCTTGAGCCGCGAATTCTTCCTCGAGTCTTATCATTCCGGTCTTGAGCACGCGATCGAATTGCTTTTCTTCGGCTTCGACGACTTTGGCTACGCGCGAGGCGGAATCCACGAGATCCGGGTAAGCGCCCTGCATCTCATCGCGCACCGCGTAGACCATCTCGCACATGAATGGCTTCTCTTGCCCTAGCAGGCGTCCATGGCGAATCCCGCGGCGCAGGATCTTGCGCAGCACGTAACCACGGCCCTCATTCGAGGGAAGAACGCCATCATTGATCAGAAATGTGGCCGCCCGCGCGTGGTCTGCGATGATGCGAAGGCTGGCATTGCCAGTTAGGTCCCTGTCCGTGCTTAAAGGCAGATTCCCGGCGAGTTCAGGGCTCGCATATCCAACAGGTCCGGTCGGAAATTCTGGGACGCCAAGCTTATCCCGCCTCCCAGTCACATCGCAGAGGTCTGCCGCTTTCTTGATCAGTCGCGTGAACAGATCCGTCTCGAAGTTCGAGACCTTGCCCTGCAGCACGGCGGCTACACGCTCCAAACCCATGCCCGTATCGATGGAGGGCTTGGGCAGCGGCGTGAGCTTATAGCTGGTCTGCTTTGTCGCCGGATCGACAATCGCGGAGCGATCGAACTGCATGAAGACCAGGTTCCAGATCTCGACGTAGCGGGCATCGTCTTTTCCAAACGGCAAATCGACACCGGGGGTTTCAGCGGCATCGAGGCCCATGTCATAGAAAATCTCGGAGCAGGGACCGCAAGGGCCGGTCTCGCCCATCTGCCAGAAATTATCTTTGAGCCCATATTCAAAGATGCGGTCCTTGGCGACGCCGGTCTCGATCCAATACTGCTCGGCCTCGTTGTCGCGCGGAACTCCATCGGCGCCCTCGAAGATGGTGACGTAGAGCCGGTCTTTGGGAATGCCGAACCACTCTTCGCTCGTCACCAGCTCCCAGGCGAACCGGATCGCGTCGCGCTTGAAGTAGTCGCCGAAGGAAAAGTTGCCCAGCATCTCGAAGAAGGTGTGGTGGCGGCGCGTGAAGCCGACGTTTTCGAGGTCGTTGTGCTTGCCGCCGGCGCGGACGCATTTCTGCGACGTGGTTGCCCGGCTGTAGTCGCGCTTCTCCGCACCCAGAAACAGGTCTTTGAACTGGTTCATGCCCGCATTGGCGAACAGCAGCGTCGGGTCGTTGTGCGGCACCAGTGAAGACGAGGCCACACGGCGGTGGCCCTTCGACTCAAAAAAGCGCAAAAACAGCTCGCGAATGTCGTTCCCAGAACGAACTTGCATACTTCTTCAGTGTAACCACCTGCGGCGCCACCTGCGGTGGGGCCAACTCGCGCTTGCGCGCGAATACATCCAGGCGAGGCGAAGAGCCACCTGCGGTGAGTTGGACGCTCGCTATTCGCTCGCATGAGACCACCTGCGGTGGGGCGGACGCTCGCTGTTCGCTCGCATGAAGCCACTGCCGTGGGGCAGACTCGGGACAGGCGCCACCGTAACTTCCGCAGACGGTCCGCGTCCTATGGATGCGGCTTCCCCCCGCCTGGAGGATCACGATGGATCGACTCGCGCTGTTGGCATTGTTGGATGCGAAGGCAGGAAAAGAGAAGGAACTGGAAGAGTTCCTGAAATCGGCGCTGCCGCTGGCGCAGCAGGAGCCGGGAACAACCTCGTGGTATGCGCTGAAGCTGGGCCCCGGCCGCTTCGGTATCTTCGATACGTTCAAGAATGAAGACGGGCGCGACGCGCACCTAACAGGCCCAATTGCCAAGGCCCTTATGGCCAAGGCCGACGAACTGCTGGCCAAGCCTCCTCAGATTGAGAAGGTCGAACTGCTCGCGGTGAAGGCTTAGAGCCTCGATTGAAACGAACGGGCTCTGCGCTCCGTCGAACAAAGCAATGAGTTCTCATCCGGCGAAAGGGTGCCGCGCAGCGTTGCGCCGGCTCTCGATCGTGTCATGTCTGGCAGCCTCTGTCTTCGGTGCGCTGTGCTCGGCGCAGCCGGGACGCAACGTGGACATTGCCGAGACACGCGAGATCAAGGCGGGTAACGCCGTCCTCCAGATCGATTTTGCGCGCGGCGATCTGGATCTTACCCGCGACGCGGTGATGGGGCACATTCAGGCCGCGGTTTCAGCGGTGACGACCTACTATGGACGCTTTCCGGTCATGCGGGGGCGCATTCTTGTGATTCCAGCGCCAGGACGGCACGGGGATCTGCAGGGCACGACGTGGGGCGATATGGGCGGATGGCCTGGATTCACACGCATCCGCATCGGCGAGCACATGACCGCCGCGGAGCTGGCCGATGACTGGACGATGACGCACGAGCTTGTGCACATGGCGTTTCCGTCGCTGCCCGACGACAACCACTGGATGGAAGAGGGACAGGCGACGTATATCGAACCAGTCGCGCGGGTGATGACCGGCGAGCTGAAGGCCAAAGACATTTGGCGCGACATGGTGCGCGATATGCCGAAAGGCGAGCCGCAGGGTGCGGACGATCGGGGTGTGGATCATACGCACACATGGGCGCGAACGTATTGGGGTGGCGCGCTGTTTTGCCTGGTGGCCGATGTGGAGATCAGACGCGAGACGAACAACCGCAAAGGGCTGCGCGATGCGCTGCGAGCCGTTGTCGCAGCGGGCGGAGCTATCGATCAGAGTTGGGATTTGCCGCGGGCGCTGGCGATCGGCGACAAAGCTACAGGAACGCAGGTGCTGTCGCGCATGTACGCGGATTGGAAGAACGTGCCTGTGCAGGTGGATCTGCCGAGGCTCTGGGAAGAATTGGGAATCCGATCGACACCCGATGGTAGAGTTGAATTTGTTGCGTCGGCGCCGCTGGCGAAGATCCGCGAGGCGATCACTTCGGCTGGAAACTGAAACGAGGTGCAGGCCCGAGATTCACACTTGGAGTCGCCGAAGGGATCAGGCAAACTCCCAGCGGCGAGCGATGCGCCGCGCGACCAGAAAGAGCACGATGGCGACACCGATAAGAACCGACACCTGCTGCCACAGGGCAGTAACAGGAAGGTCGCGCCAGAAGACCTTGGTGAACCCTTCGATGGCCCAGGCATTTATGGTGAACATGCCGGCTTTCTGCATATTCTCAGGCATCAGGTAACGAGGAAACATGCTGCCGCCGATCGACGACATGGCGAGAATGAGCAGCGTAGAGATTGCCCCCAGCTGCGCGCGCGTGTGGCACATACTGGCAAGCAACATGCCGAAGGCTGCCACGGCGACGGCGGTGCTGATCCCCATCACGATGAAGCCGGGGATATGGCCGGCCAGGTCGACGTGGAAGACGGCCGACGCCCACACGAACATGACTGTGAGCTGCGTAAACGCAAGAAGCGTGTTGTAGGTGAGCTTGCCAGCGAGCAGCGAGGTCATGGTCACGCGCGAGCTCAAGACACGATCGAGCGTACCGGATTCAGCTTCGTCGAGCAGTGCTCCTGCCGATCCGCTGGCCGTGAACAATAGAAACATGACGCCAACGGCCGCAGCATAGTACGACACTGCCGGGCTCTTCTTGTCTTCGCCCACGACGGCGCGCGCGTGAACAGAGACAATGCCGCCACTGAACCCGCCAGCCGAAGAACTGGCCGTGTTCAGCGATCCGGAGCTTTGCAGCTTGCGCAGGTCGTCAAGATTGGACTCCATGGTTTTGCGCTGAGCCGGCGTAAGCCCGCCAATGTAGCGATCGGTGTACTTCATGCCCTGCTCGGCCATCGTGACGGGCATCGATGTCATCGCTGCTTTCTGCAGAAGTCCGGAGACAACCTGCGGGGCGATCATGTCGCTCGCGTCGTTGAGCAATTCGATTTGGGTCGCGTTTTCCGAGGGACCGAAGGCGATTGGATGCTGGCCGAAGCTCTTGGGGATGATGAGTGCGACCGGCGAATCGCCGGCTTTCACGGCAGCTTCCGCGGTGGCCGCAGTGTAATCCGGCTGGGCGGACTTCTCTTTCGATGCGGGCCGCAGCAGCACGGTCAGGGAGGCTTCCCGCTCGAGGCCCTGTGCAAGCTGGTGCGAGGCAGCGCTCTGGTCTTCGTCCACCAGGATCACGGTGATTTTGGGCGTGGTGTCGTGCATGCCGCCAAAGATCACGGCAAAGATGGTGAAGAAGCCGACGGGGAGCATAAAGGCAAGCGCCAGCGCGGCACGATCGCGGCGCAAGGAGACTAAGGCGGTGCGGACGATTGGAAGGATCATTCGCGCAGCTCCCTTCCTGTGAGGTGGAGAAAGACCGACTCTAGATTCGGGCGACGGAGAGAGACATCTTCGAGTTCGAAGCCGTCTTTCGCGGCGGATTCCAGTAGAGTCCCAATCTCGATCGAACGCTCGATCGTGAATTCCGCAGTTGAGTCAACGATGCGGCCGCCATGGCTCTCGACCCACGCGGCGATCCGATCTTCTGAACCGGCGAAGCGTGCCAGCACCTGGCTGCGCGAGGCGAATGCGTTGTGCACTAATTCCTCTTTTGTGCCGAGTGCGATGATGCGGCCGTGATCGATGATGGCGATGCGATCGCAGAGCCGCTCGGCTTCTTCCATGTAATGTGTGGTGTAGACGATGGCTGTTCCCTGCGCCCGCAGAGCCTCGATCATTTCGAAGATGCGGTTGCGCGACTGCGGATCGACACCGACGGTCGGTTCGTCCATCAGAACCACACGCGGCCGATGGATGATACCCGCAGCCATATTGAGGCGGCGCTTCATGCCACCGGAGAGCTTGCCTGCGAGGTCCTTGGCACGATCCTGCAGAGCGGCCCAGTCGAGACACCACGCGACCGACTCGGCCAACTGCTTGCCTGCCAGACCGTGATAGCGGCCAAAGGCGGTGAGGTTTTCGCGGCAGGTGAGGCGCGGATAGATGGCCAATTCCTGCGGGACCCAGCCGAGGGATTCGCGTGCGGCAGTCGAGTCGGCACGCGCGCCAAAGAGGGTGATGCTGCCGGAGTCGGGAATGACGCGGCCGACAATGGCGCGAATCACCGTGGATTTGCCGGCACCGTTCGGACCCAGTAGACCCAGGCATTCGCTCTGGCGGACATCGAGCGAGACACCGTCGACAGCGGTGAGCGCGCCGAAGCGCTTCACGAGACCGTCGATCGAAAGAGGCAATGTTGCGGAAGAAGAAACCGGAACCGCCGGAGCAGACGCCATTGAGACTCCGCTGAACCCTAGCAAGTCACTCTACACCCTAAGAGCTACGCAACGATGAATGGATAAGTTCATTCGTGCGGGTCTTCACCCACGTCTTCTGGACCCAGGTTGTCGAGGGCAACGAGGGATTCGTCGGGAACGTTCCACTGACGGAGGATCTTGTAGATGACGCCGGTTGAGAATCCGGCGCCGACGAGTCGGCGCATCACGCGGGCAGTTTCTTTCTCGTTGGTTGGCTTGGGAATGCGTTTGCGCTCGAGGTGCTGGCGGGCGAGGGTTTCTTCGTTGGTCTCGGCGTAGGCTGCGTCCACAGTTGTGGCGATCAGGTTCGTGGGCACGCCTTTGTTGCGCAGATCCTGCTGAACGCGCCGCTGACCGAACTTCTCGTTCTCCTTGCGCAGGCGCGTAAAGGTCTCGGCAAAGGCAGCATCGTTGAGATATCCATTCTCCTTGAGGCGCTTGAGTACGGCGTCGATGGCCGATTCGCCTGAATCGCCGGGTTCTGCTCGCTGCTGCATGAGGCGGCGCAGGTTGGCCGTGGTGCGCATCTGGCGGCCGAGGGCCTTGACGGCGTAGTCGTAGAGCCCGGCTTCGCCGAGAAAGGATTTCGCCTTTCCGGATTTGCGGCCGAAGGGCATGGCGCGCGCTACTCCAGAGGGATCAATAAATGAAATCGTCGGGTCCGCTTCCAACGATAGTGGGTGAAATCGCTATCGAGGGTAAGAATATCGCCCGTGTCGAGTTTTTCCGCCATGGCGATCAGGCAGGCATCGGCAAAATCGGCGGGAGCGTCGCGGTATTTATGGAGGATTCTTTGAACTTCGCTTGCGCTGACGGAGAGCTGAAAAGGAATCTGAAATGTTCCGCTGGCGACGTTTGCCAGGACATCTTCCGCGGCACCGTCGATTTCTCGCAGTAGATAACAGCTTTCAGCGATGACAGCTTCGCAGCTCATCAAGGGTGGCCTAAGTCTCGGCCGGATCGCCGCGCATTTGGGATGCCAGCGATCGCGCTTGTCCAGCCAAGCCACGAGGACGCTGCTGTCTAGCAGAACCGGCGTCACTTCAGCGGCCTTTTCCCTTTTTTCCCGACTCGCCCTTCATGCGCGAATGACTTCCGAAACCTTCCATATACTTCTTGTTTGTCGACAGGTCAGCCAGGCCGGAGTCATATTTTCCAAGACCGATAATCTCGACCGGCTTGGCGCTTTCGACCTGTTTCACTACCAGGCGGATGCCTTGTCGCACGACTTCGGACGGCTTCAGCCCGTGGCAGCGCACGAGAAGATTGAGGGCCGCTTGCGTTTCTTCGTCCAACCGGGCTTGTATGGTGGCCTTCATGAATCTGATTGTACTACAAATCGAAGATTTGTAGTACGGCCTACTCGAGCTTCGTCCACTGGTCGACCCAGTCGTTCACGGTCTTGTACCAGAGACGGGAGTTTTGCGGCTTGAGGATCCAGTGCCCTTCATCGGGAAAGTAGAGCATCTTGCTGGGGACGTGCAGAAGCTGCAGGGTATCAAAGAGCTGGAAACCCTCGGAGACATCGAGGCGGTAGTCGAGTTGGCTGTGAATGACGAGCGTAGGCGTCTTGAAGTTTTTGGCGGAGAGCGACGGCGACCACTTTCTGAACGGGTTTTCGCTATCAGGTTTGCCGTAATAGTCCCACGGGTTCCCTCTGAACTCCCACTGATTGAACCAGTCCTCTTCGGTCGAACCAAAGGCCGATTCGGCGTTGAACATGCCGTCGTGGGAGACGATGCATTTGAAGCGGTTGGTGTGGCCGAGGACCCAGTTGGCCATGTAGCCGCCGTAGCTGGCGCCGAGAGCGCACTCTCGCGTCTTGTCGATGAAGCTGTAGTGCTCTTCGGCGTACGTGAGGCCGGTCATGAGGTCGGTGAAGGGCTTGCCGCCCCAGTCGTTGTTGACGCCGTCGACGAAGGCCTGCCCATAGCCCGTGGACCCGCGCGGATTGATCATCAGGACGACGTAGCCGTTGGCGGCAAAGAGTTCGGCGTTCCAGCGATAGGACCACATGTCGCCCCATGCACCTTGAGGTCCGCCGTGGATAAGGAATCTCAGCGGGTATTTCTTTGCGGAGTCGAAGTTAGGAGGACGGATGAGGAAGCCCTGGACCTTGACGCCGTCAGCGGCAGTGAACCAGAAGGACTCCATCTTGGGGAGATCGAGTTGGGCGAGAAGGGCGTCGTTGAGGTGAGTGAGTTGTCGTGCATCCAGAATCTGTGAATTCGCGCCTATCTCAATGGGCTTCCCTTCTTTATCGATGATGCTCACGTCGAAAAGAGTGTGCCCCACCCAAGCGGAGTCTAGCGTCATCACCTCGCTCGGCTCGCGTACGCTCATGCGAGCTGCGACAATCGTCTTCCCGTCGGGCGTGGGGTGCAGATCGCTGTATTCCCCATCCTCCGTCAGAAAGGCTGGTTTCGGGTTCGGCTTCCCATCAATTACATTCAGCGCAAAGATCGGCGATTCGCCAACTGAGTTAGTGGTGTAGTAGATCACACTGGAATTTCCAGGTCCCCACGCGAACTCATTGACCCAGTTGCCTAGATTCGGCAACAAGTCGTGGGTCGTCTTCTTCTCGCGGTCATACAACACGAGGCGGAACTTGTCGGATTCGTAGCCAGCCCGCGCTTGCGAGCGCCATGCCAGGTATTTGCCATCGGGTGAGTAGGCCGGCGAGAAGTCGCCACCGGGCGAGGTAGAGACCTTCACAGGCTTAGCGGCCGGGTTGGTCAGGTCGAGGGTAAAGATGTCGGCGTTGGTGGAGATGGCCGGCTCCGGATCGCGATTCTCAGTGAAGGCCAGTTCTTTCGAATCGGGAGAGATGGCACAGCCGCAGCCCAGGGGCTCCGTCGGGTACTCGGGCGGCACGTCGCGCGGATCGTTGGGTGCGAGATCGCAGATCGCGCCGCCGGCCACGTCGACCAGAAACAGATGGGACCTCTTGTCGCCGGTGTAGTGATTCCAATGGCGGTAGAGGAGGTGGGTGAAGATCTGTGCCTTGACCTTGGAGCTGGCCGCACGGGCGTCCTTGTCGGCATTGCACCTGTCCCCGGAGCTGTCGGTGAGGGTGATCGCCGGGCAGTCGGGATAGACGGCTGAGGTGAAGACGATGAACTTCGAGTCCGGCGACCATTTGGCGTTGTCGGCTTCGGTCGAAATGCCGGTGAGTTTCTTCGCGTTGCTGGTTGCGCCAGTGGCGGAATCGAAATCGGCGAGCCACACTTGCTGTCCGCCCTCGCGGCCGGAAAGAAAGAGCACGGAGTGCCCGTCGGATGAGAACTGGATACCAGAGTCACCGGGCTGGGATACCGCGACCTTCAATGGGTCGCCGCCATCGATCTTTTGCAGCCACCACTCCGTGGTTTTGGTGTTTTGGTTGAGATCGACGGTTGTTACAGCGTAGGCCAGCCACTTGCCATCGGGCGAGACGGCGGTGTCGCCGAGGCGCTTCATGGCCATCATGTCTTCGAAGGTCATGGGACGCTTGGGGCCACTCGCTGTGACTGGAGCCTGTGTGGTTTGTGCGGATGCGAAGGTTGAGAAGAGCAAGAGAGCGAGGGTGATTTTGTACATAGTGGTCCCCGAAGCCGCGTAGTCAATGCGAAGCATCAAGTCTACAACGGGGAGACAAGCGAAAGGGCGGAAGCTAGCTGTTTCAACGTCTGCAATTGAACAGGTATCGTTCTCCGGGGCTGAAGCCCGCCTTTCCCCAGCCGTATCCAGTGGCCTGAAGGCCACTGCTCCCTCCGTACTTCAGGCGGCCTGGAGTTCGAGGACGATGCCGGCGCCGCGGGGTTCGAAGTTCATGGCGGAGATGCGGCCGTTGTTTTCGCGCAGGATGGTCGCGCACAGGCTCAGACCAAGGCCGGCGGTTTCGCCCGCAGCCTGCGCCGGGACAAAGGGATCGAAGGCGCGTGCAGGGTGAAGGAAGCCGGGACCGGTGTGAGCGATCAGGATTTTTACCGAACCGTTTTCGACGGTGGCCTCGATGCGGACGGATTTCTCGCCGGGGAGATCGAGGTTTTCGACCGCTTCGATAGCGAACTGGAGGCAGTAGAGCACAGCCTGGCGCACCTGCTGTGCATTGCCCAAGGCGCGCGGAAGTGTGGACGCGATCTGCAGACGAAAATCGATGTTGCGATGCAGGAACTCGGAGCGGTGGAGTTGCTCCATATCGTTGAGCAGCTCGGTGACAGAGATAGCAGTGAACTGATCGCCCTGAGATCGAGACCCGCGAGCTAGGTTTTCGAGGACGGCGCGCATGTTCCGCGCTTCGGTCAGGACAGCCTCGACGCCTTTGCGCTCCTGAGGATTCATGGCCGGTGTGACCTCAAGCAGCGAGGCGTAGCCAAGGATGACTGTGAGCGGATTGTTCAACTGACGGGTGACGTTGTTGGCGAGCTGGTTGAGACCTGCGGCCTTTTCTGCCTCGACCATCTTCTCGAGCATCAAGGTCTGATTCCGCGAGGCCTGCAGGCGCGTGGCGAGGACCTCGACGGGGAAGAGTTCGCTGGCCTCGAGCGGCCCGTTCGGATCGCGCATCCCAGCCAGAAACAATGCCCCCTCGGTATCGGATCGGCCGGCAAACGGAACCGCAGTGACCTGCGTCAGGTGGAGACGTTCGAGATCATCACCTGGCACAAGCCATGGATCGAGGCTGAGCACAAACGAGCGGCTGCCTTCGGCTGCCGATGGCTTGGAGCCGGGTGCGAGAAAGCCGAGAGCCTCAATGCGCGTGGTGAGCGATTCGAGTGCGGTGAGTGCAGGCTCATCGAAGCCCGAAGCCCCAACGAGACGATACTGTCCGGAAGGCTGCAGCAGAATGAGCGCGGCCTGAGCAAAACGGCTATGGGCGGTGATCGTCTGGCAGACCGCGTTCGACTGCCGATCGAAGTCTTCCACGCGGCGACGCGAGAGCACGATTTTGCTGTACGCTTCCAGTTCATTGCGCGCATGGCGTTCGCGGTCCTGGATAGTTTGTTTGCGGGCCAGCTCTTCTTCGAAGGCAAGAACGAGCAAGCCTACCGCCGCGACAGCCTTGCCCATGACCGATGCGCGCATGACCCAGAGGAGAACGTCCGGACCGCCTGCGAGGGACGGCACAATCCCGATCCCATTCAATGTCCAGACAAAGAAGCCAAACGCGGACAGAGTAGTTCCGGGCGAGAAACGCCGGAACAGATAGAAGATGACAAGAGCCGTGGTCAGATGAAGGGCGCACTCGACGAAAACCAGCGGCCAGCTCCCCCGGACCGAGATGCAGATCCAGAAGCCGAGACCGCCGAGAGCAATGCAGAGGGTGAGACCGAGCGCCGACGGCATGCTGCCGCGAGAAAAAGCCCAGAAGCATCCGACAAAGAGAGCGAGTGCACCGAGAGCGGGAAAGATGAAGAAGGCGATGCTGATCGGCATTTCGCCGTGGTAGACGCCGTCCAGTAGAACGGCATAGAGCACCAGCGGAACGGCGAAGGGCACGGCGTAGGGAATGCGGCGTCCCCGGTACGGAAAAGACAGGGGCGAAAACGAGCCGAGAAAGATCGTGGCGCTCAGGATCGCCGCGGTCTGCCCTACTACGGCGATCCAGGGGTGACCCACCGCGCTGGAAAAGTTCCAGGAACCGAACGGAAAGACCTGCGCCATCCGAATGCAGGCGAAGAGGAATCCAAGAAACCAGAGCAGGGCCCGCTTATCGCGCCAGCGCACGTAGACGTACGCGAACGCCGGCAGCAACAGCACCGTCAAAACGAATGCGGGGAGCTGGTAGCCGTCGGACATCTTTGTTTGGTTCTCCTTGAACCTCTGGTTTAGAACCTGTTCACACGACTGGGGCAGATGGCGCCCTCAGCAATGCAATGCCTCAGCCTTGCCAGTGGGGATGGTGGAAGAGGGAGCAGTCTAAATCAACATACAATGAGGTTGCGCGGTGCGTGCGGCAAATGGAACTCAACATTGCGCTTTATCGGACCGGGGGGCTTCAATGGCGCAGGCAGAATCCAGCGACACACCCCTCCCCCGAGCGCTGCCACGGCTTATTGTTCAACCATACGCCCAGCCTGTACATGCGTCTAATGTTGTAGATATAGAAGGCATCAAGATTATCCCCAGGTCAAAGCGAGGTCGATGATGAAATTTAGTTGGTTACGCCAGCTTCTTTTGGCTCTATGCGCGCTCTCGCTGACGGCCCTCGGGCAGGATAAGGACAGCTTCACGCCGATGCCACTGGATTCGGGATTCGGCCGGATGGATCTATCTGAGCCGACAACACCTCCGGACCAGATCATCAAAGAGTTTGCCGCCAAAGAGTCGGAGTTCCAGGACGCGCTGAACCACTACACCTACCGGCGCACGGCCCGTGTGCAGACGGTAGACGATGACAATAAAGTAGACGGCGAGTATTACGAAGTGGACGATGTGATCTTTGACTCAGCGGGCAAGCGGACGGAGAAAGTGGTGTTCGCGCCGGGCAGCTCGTTGCAACGCGTGATGATGTCGCCGTCAGATTTTCAGGACATTCAGCACGGCTATCCGTTTGTGCTCACGGCCGAGGCAATCACCGCCTACAACGTGAAGTATGTCGGCCGGCAAAAAGTGGATGAGGTCGATTGCTACGTCTTCGACGTGAGCCCCAAGCAGATTGAGAAGAACAAGCGGTACTTAGACGGGCGTATCTGGGTGGATGCGCAGGACCTGCAGATCGTGGTGACCAACGGCCGGATGGTACCGGACGATACACGCCGAGGCAAAGAGGACCTGCACCCTCCATTCATGACGTGGCGAGCGCAGATCGATGGGCACTATTGGTTCCCGGTATATACGAAGGGCGAAGGTGTGTTGCACTTTGCGGGCGGCAGCGGCTACATGGCGCAGGACGTGCACCTACGCGACATCATCAAATACTCTGACTACAAGCGGTTCGGGTCGACGTCAAAGATCATTTACGAGGGACAGGACATCACGCCGCAGAGCCCACAGAATCCACAGGGACAGCCGCCGGCGCAGAAGCCGCAGAAGTAGCAGCTTGATGAGTGCCCGCGCAACGCCTGGAAGCGACCGCCGATGGGAATTCTTCGATTGGTGACATTCACCCTGGCAACTCACTCTGCACTCCTTTGATAGACATACCTTACAGAAGAGCCCGTGAATTTGCGGGCGGTCATACCCGCTGCCGGAGAAGTCATTGCATGAAGATTCCGCGCGTCTTCGTCTACGCCCTGCTTCTCGCAACCCCCGGCCCGACGATTGCCGCTCAGTCTGCAACCGACTGCGGCACAACGGAAGAAGTCTTGCAGCATTACCGGAATGCTCTGGGCGGGGAGGCGGCCATCGCACAGGTGCACTCGCTGCTGATCAGAGCCGCATCCGCCGAGCCCCACACCTTCAACGAGGCATCGACCGCACACTCCCGTTATCGACTTGAGTGGCAAGCTCCCAACCGGATCCGCGTCAACAGGCAGTACCTACTGAGCCCCGCCACCATCATTTTCGACGGGAGTGACTGGAGCCTTTACAACGGCCGTGTCTCGCACAATGAAGACAGCACGCCGGCCTGGCGCAGGAAACTCATGTCTCTCCCCTACAACGACTACCCGGAAAATCAGGAATTCCGGATGATGGCCAATCCCTTGCTGCTGGTGGGCGTTCAACAGCTCTATCGGAGGCTGGAGTTGTCCACCGGCGGGCCGGGCGAGTGTGTACTGCAAGCCTGGGGCACAAGCGAATGGGGGCGAGAACGCCGCGACTACCTTGCCTTCAGGGTCGACACTGGGCTGTTGCGTTCCTGGCAAATCCAGGCCGGCCGGCCCGGTCACGAGACCTACATGGAGTTTCTATTCGACGATTACCGTCCGACCGGATCGATCACCATCCCCTATTCCGTCTACTTCGACTTCTATCGGGCGGCTTTTCGCGTCACCAGCGTCATTGTGAATCCGTCCCTGTCTGAGAGTGATTTCGTCCCAAAGCCCTAGCGGACTCCAATGTCAGCGCCTTTGAAACCTCTCGCAAGCGCAGGTGGGAGTACTTTGATCGTGAAACGTGCGCGCCTGCATGCGGGCGCTCGATTCTCAGCGGATCGTACAGTGCTCTTCCTGATCTCTTGATTCCCCTCTCTCAATAGAACAGGTATTTGCGCCAGCGGTCGTCGCCGCGGCCCAGCATGCGCATGATCTGGCGACTGGTGTGGAGAGAGAAGGGGCGCGGCTCGCGCAGCAGGATCATATCGTCGATCTCGTTGAGCATGCGATTGCCTTTGCGCCGGTTGCAGGAGTGGCAGCACGCGACGAGGTTTTCCCACGTCGAATTGCCTCCGCGGGAGCGGGGCACAACGTGGTCGAGGGTCAGTTCGGCGGAAGGGAGCACGACGCCGCAATACTGGCAGGAGTTGCGATCGCGCAGCAGGATGTTCTTGCGTGACAGGGCGCGGGTCTGATGGGGAATGCGCCGGTATTCAAGAAGACGAATAACGGAAGGCATGGCGATGCGGCTGCGCTGCGCGTGCAGGGTCATGCCGTGCTCTTCTTCGGTGCGCGCGATGCCTTTGAGCACCAACACCAGGGCACGCCGCGCTCCGCAGATGTTGATTGGCTCGTAGGAGGCGTTGAGCACCAGCACCGGCATCTGCAGAATGTGAGTGGCCTGCGGCGCAACATGCTGCTCAGCGGCGAGCGCTGTGGCCTTGGCGATCGATTTTTGCTTGCGTGCATGAATCATAGCTTTTCCCAGCGACATCCTTTGCTCCCCAGTCAAAAAGATGGTTGGTTCTGCGCGTTCATGGTTGCTTGCCGATGGTTGACTTCTGCTGCCTGAAACTCTGTTGAAGATGATGTACTTTCTAACGTCACAAGTGAGCGATCAAAAGCGCGATCGATGCGATGTGCGCGAGCCAGGGTTGCGACATAGACCGACTCCGCACCGGCCTCGAGCAATGCACCCGAAGCTGCGCGCGCGGTTGCGCCGGTGGCGAGTATGTCGTCGACCAAAAGAATGTGCCGGCCGGCAACCAACATCGGATCGGAGACGCGGAAAGCTCCTCGTATGTTGAGGCGGCGCTGGCGTGTGGTCCGTCCGCCTTGACTCTCGGTCGCGCGAAGTCGGATCAATGTGCTAGGTGCAAGCGTGAGAAGCCAGCCTGGCACCTGCCGGCGCAAGGTGGAGAGCGCTTCGGCAGCGACCGCGCGTGCCTGGTTGAAACCCCGCTCGGCATGCTTGGCGCGATGCAGCGGAACCGGAACGACGAGCATCTCCGCGGGCGCTTGGGGCGCAAGCTGCAGGATTGCATCGGCGAGCAGTTTGCCCAACCCACTTGCAGCCGGACGTAGCCCGTCATATTTGAGTGCATGGATCAGGTCGCGTATGCGGCCCTCGTAGGGTCCGTAGGCGATGGCTTTTACGAAGGGCGGAGCGGCCAGACGGCAGACACGGCAGAGGCCTTGAGGGTCGGGACCGAAGGAATTTTGGGGCCGCTCAAGGGTGTCGCCGCAGCGGGCGCACGCGGATCCAGACTGGACGGGTACTTCAGACCAGCAGGCAGCACAAATTGGAACGGAAGAAAGGCGCGGGAGGGGGGAACCGCAGACGGAACAGGAAGTCGGGAAGACGGTGCAACTCACAGCATCCACAGGACTTCGAAGCACGCGGGACACGGCGCGCCATCTGGAAATCTCCGATAACGGAACCTCGAGCGTCGATGAACGCGAGTCCCTGCGGAAGACACACCTCGCTTAGGCGGCGGTCGCAATCACCGCCGGACAGCCTCAGTATACCTGTGGCGTCAAATTCAAGCCAATCGGCGGGTTCGAGCCTGCCCAGCCGAAAGTGACGTCCGCATTTGGCTTTCGGTCAAAAAAGCATCGGCGGCGCATGATTGCGCCGCCGATGTGTTGGTCGTGAAGTTGGGCTGTCTTTCTTACTCCTCTAGCGGCGGCTGTGACTCGGGCCGCTGCCGGCGTGCGCGTTTTCACGATCCCGCTCGGCCTGGGTGTGTTCGCGATCGGCGTCGGTACGTAGGTCGCGGACAGCGTCCTTGACTTGGCCAACGACCTTTTCTGTCTTGCCCTTGATCTGTTGCGCGGCGCCTTCGGCTTGGGTGCGTGTGTCGCCGGTCCATTCGCCAACCTGACGCTTCGCACGGCCTACGGCATCATCGACTGTGCCCTTTACGCGATCCTTGTCCATTTCCAGCTCCTGTTCCAGTTCCTGGGTTGAAGGGATGAATTCCGGCGGACACTTGCGCCGCCGAACGGCTCTTGCTGCATTCGTTCTCTCGCTAAACCACAGGCCTGCGTCCGCTGATCAACTGAATAAGGAGCACAACCAGCGCAATCACGAGCAAGATGTGAATGAATCCGCCAAGCGTGTAGCTGCTGACAATGCCAAGCAGCCAAAGGACAAGGAGGATCACAAAGATGGTCCAGAGCATGGTCTTGCCTCCTGCGCACTTCTCGTACTTCTGACGACCTACCCTTGGACGCCGGACTGTCAGTGCGGGGTTGTTCGCTGCGTACAAGAGATTTCTGCTCAAGAGAGGGCCGCGAAAAGGATCGAATATACGACCGGAAAGCTCTTTGTCTGCATCCAACCGGAAGTCAAAACCATGCGGGCCGTTCATAGCCGGGATTGACGATTGGCAGAATCGCTTGCTCATGACCAGCGATTCAAGTGTGTGCGCGCGAGGAGGAAGACATGCTGTTGATCATCATTCTATTGTTGCTCATCTTTGGAATCGGCTACGGCGGCTATCGCGTTGGTCCCGGTTGGGGCTACTACGGCGGGGGCGGACTCAGCCTGATTCTCACCATTGTTCTGATTCTGGTGCTGCTCAAAGTCTTTTGAAGCAAGAACCGAGATTTTGACGCTCAAGCGCCGGATGGATGAATCCGCAACGATCATGGATTCGTTGACCGGCGCTCGCTGTGCTCGCACGAACCAAGTGACTCCGCCTCCGGCCACGAGACCGGCATCGTGCGGCTACGATACACTGCACCCTTAAGGAGCTCTATTCGGTGCATGGTCGTACGCTCGTCTGTTCGGTCCTGGTCTGCCTGCTTCTATTTCCTGCCGGTGGGCAGACGCAGCAAGGACAGCAGACGGCGCCACAGCAGGGTGGGATGGGCGGGATCGCTTCTGGTGTTGCGTCCAAGCCCGTCTACGACGAGCAGAATCGACCCATTACAGCTGGTGGCTTTGTCGAGAAGGGCCCCCTCATCTTCGAGGACATCACGAAGAAAGCAGGCCTTTCGGGCTGGATCCACAAGATGGGATCGCCGCAAAAAGACTTCATCGTCGAGACCAACGGATCGGGCGTGTGCCTGATCGACTACAACAACGATGGATGGCTTGACATCTATCTGGTCAACGGAGCGACCTTCAACTCGCTCGACGGCAAAGAGGAACCACCGCACGCCGCACTGTTCCGCAACAATCATGACGGAACGTTCACAGATGTGTCGAAAGAAGCCGGTGTACAGAACGATCGCTGGGGCTATGGATGTTCGGTCGCTGACTACGACAATGACGGCTGGCCCGATCTCTACGTCGGCAACTACGGAAAGAATCGTCTTTACCACAACAATCACGATGGGACGTTCACCGACAAGGCC
Source organism: uncultured Occallatibacter sp. (assembly GCA_964585715.1). Classification (GTDB taxonomy): domain Bacteria; phylum Acidobacteriota; class Terriglobia; order Terriglobales; family Acidobacteriaceae; genus Telmatobacter. Next base: position 54,647 of record CAZPEZ010000004.1, on the reverse strand, counting down.
GAGCAAGCCGGCGTTGCGCTTGGAAACTGGTCACCCGGATCGGCGTGGGGTGACTACGATGGCGATGGACTGCTCGATCTCTATGTGACAGGCTACGTACATTTCGATCGCGACAATCTACCCATCGCGGGAACAAAAGCTGTGGGCTACGCATCGTGCCTCTATCGCGGCGCGTCTGTGAACTGTGGCCCGCGCGGGTTGCCAGGCGAGCCGGATCATCTCTTCCACAACAATGGCGATGGGAAGTTTACCGATGTGACCGTGAAGGCCGGCGTCGAAGACAAGGACAAGTACTACGGCTTCAGCACGATCTTCATCTCGCTCAATGGCAAAGGCAAGCCGGACCTGGTGGTCGGAAACGATTCGGAGCCGAACTTCCTCTACATGAACAAGGGAGATGGCACTTTCGACGATCAGAGTTATCTTTCGGGATTTGCGCTGAACAAGGATGGGCGCGAGATCGCGTCGATGGGCATTGCCGCTGGCGACTACGAGAACAACGGCCTCGTCGACTTTTTTGTCACCGATTTTGGCGACGACTACAAGGTTCTGTTTCACAACGACGGCGACGCGAGCTTCACCGATGTGAGCTATCGCGTGGGTGTTGCTCAGACGTCGATTCCATTTGTCGGCTGGGGCGACGGGTTTCTCGACTACGACAACGACGGTTGGCTCGACCTGTTTGAAGTCAACGGCCACGTCTACCCGCAAGTGGACCAGCACGACTGGGGCACGACCTTCGCCGAGCGGCCGTTGCTATTTCACAACGCGCCAGACGGACCGAGGGCCCGCAAATTCGAGTACGTTCCTCCAGTAAAGGACACCGGGCTGGCGGTCGTGATCCCAGGGCGTGGGGCGGCGTTCGGGGACTTGTTCAACGACGGAAAGATAGACGTAGTGATCAATCCGGTCGATGGCCCGCCGGTGCTGCTGCGCAACGTGAATCCCGATCGCCATCACTGGGTGGAAATGCAGTTGATCGGCGGTGCCAATCCAGCCAACGGCAACAAGAGTCCGCGCGATGCGACATGTGCGACGGTGTATCTGAAGGCCATCGGGATGCGCCAGCGGCAGGATGTTCTGGCCAGCGGCAGTTATATCGGAGCGAACGACAGGCGCCCGCACTTCGGACTCGGCGATGCGCGCGATCCGGGAATTGCTGAGATCCATTGGCCATCGGGTGCAAAGCAAACGATCAAGCTGCCCGCCGTCGATCGCATCTACACCATCGAAGAGGGCAAGGGGATCGTCGCTGCGCTGTGTGGAGGCAAGGCGTGCGCCGATCCGAAAGCTGCAGACACAAAAACCGCATCGGCCATCCGCTCCGGTAGCGTGAGCAGGCCCTAGCTCATGGCGACCTCGCGCACGGCGGTTGGTCTGGTCTTCGCCGTCGCAATCTCGTTCTCGCAACTATCCGCACAGAAGAAGCAGCCAGGGCCGACACCGTCTGAACAGCAGCAAGGCGGAATGAGCGGCGGCATCTCGTCGGCTGGAACCTTTGCGCCGGTGTACGACGAACAGAAACGGCCGATCACCGCCGGCGGATTTGTAGACAAAGGGACCGTCGTCTTCCAGGACGTGAGCAAGCCGTCGGGCCTGGCGTCATGGAGCCATGTGATGGGCACGCCGCAGAAGAAGTACATTCTCGAAACCGATGGCTCCGGGGTGGGACTGATCGACTACGACAACGACGGATGGCTCGATATCTATCTTGTGAACGGGTCGACGTACGATGCCCTCACGGGAAAAAAGACCCCGCCGCATGCGGCGCTGTTCCACAACAATCACGACGGGACTTTTACAAATGTGGCCGCGCAGGCCGGAGTCACGAACGACCGCTGGGGATTCGGTGTAGCGATCGGCGATTTCGACAACGATGGCTGGCCCGACATTTTTGTCTGCAATTTCGGCAAGAATCGGCTCTACCGCAACAACCACGACGGAACCTTTACGGATGTAGCCGAAAAAGCAGGCGTCGCGCTGGGCAATTGGTCCGACGGTGCGACGTGGGGCGACTACGACGGCGACGGACGGCTGGACCTGTTCGTTTCAGGCTATGTGCACTACGACCTGAATCATGAGCCCGATTCGGACAAGGGTGGCGTGCCGTTCGCCTATTGCCAGTTGCACGGCTTCAAAGTGATGTGCGGTCCGCGCGGACTGCCGGGCGAGCCGGATCACCTGTTCCACAACAATGGCGATGGGACATTTACCGACGTGAGTGTCACGGCAGGCGTCTCCGATCCCGGCGCCTACTACGGGTTCACGGCGATCTTTGTGGACGTGAACAACGACGGCAGGCCGGACCTGCTGGTCGCGAACGACTCCGAGCCGAATTATCTCTACATCAACAAGGGCGACGGTACGTTCGACGATCGAAGCTATATCTCCGGATTTGCGCTGAACAACGACGGACGGGAGATCGCGTCGATGGGATTGGCGGTCGGCGACTATCGCAACAACGGGCTGCTTGATCTGCTGGTGACCGATTTCTCTGACGACTACAAGGCGCTCTACCGCGACGACGGGGACGCGAGTTTTACCGAGATCGCCGGTGAAGCAGGACTGGCGCAGATCCCGGTGCCCTTTGTGGGCTGGGGCGACGGGTTCATCGACTACGACAACGATGGGTGGAAGGACGTGATGATGATCAACGGCCACGTCTATCCGCAGGTCGACGAACACGCCTGGGGCACAACTTTTGCGGAGCGGCCGCTGCTGTTTCATAACAACGGCGCGGGCAAGTTCGACTATCTGCCGCCGGTGAAGGGGTCGGGGCTGGCCACGCTAACCTCGGGGCGTGGAGCCGCCTTTGGCGATCTGTTCAACGACGGCAAGGTCGACGTGGTCATCAATCCCATCGACGGACCGCCGGTGTTGCTGCGCAACGTGAATCCCGATCACCACCACTGGGTGGAGCTAAAGCTGGTCGGCGGTGCCAATCCCACCAGAGGCAACACAAGCCCGCGCGATGCCATCGGAGCAACCGTTTACCTGACGGCCAATGGAATGCGCCAGCGCGAAGACGTAATCAGCGGGGGCAGCTACATCTCATCGAACGACCAGCGGCCTCATTTTGGGTTGGGAGATGCGACCGACGCAGGAACGGCGGAGATTCACTGGCCTTCTGGCGCGAAGGAGACCGTGAAGCTACCAGAAATGGATCGCATCTTTACGATCACCGAGGGCAAGGGGATCACTGGCGTCCTGTGCAGCACGTGCGCCGGCGCAAAAATGCGCGCAGCAACGAGAGGCATCGGAACTAACGGGCGGCGCACAAAAAAGGCCTTCGCGCAGGAAGGCCCTTCTTGAAGTTATCGTGGGAGAACGGTCTAAAAGACGCCTGCAAGAAAAACTTCAGCACGCCGTTCATGGAGAGCGGTCACACCGCAGTCGGCCAGCAAAGCGGGTGACAGGGTAATCACCGGGCAATGCGCGTGGGCCAGCACTTTGTAGACAACGCCCGCTCGGGCGATGGCAGCAAAGGCCGACGCACCGTGCGCGCCGAGCATAATAAGGTCAGCTTGCTGCGCTTTTGCCTGATAGAGGAGCTCTTCGGTGGGATCGCCGGGAACGACGATCGCCTGGAGGGAGAGCTTTCGTTGCAGTTTTTCCGGGATCAGCGAGAGGAGGTCGCCTTCAAGGTCCTCGAAGGTGCGTCCCGCCAGAACCTCGGCTCTTTCCTGGGGCTTGATCACATGCTGCAGCACGAGACGGGCATGATGTCTAGCAGCCAGCTCTGAGGCAAACCGGACAATCATCTCGCTCGATTCATTCAGGCTGACGGCGCACAGTACGGTGTTGGTTGCATAGTTGCGGTACCTGCCGTCGATGACATCCGGGCCGACGATGCACACCGGAATCCTCGAAGAGCGCAGCACGGCTTCGGCAACCGATCCGACGAGAAGTTTTCCGACCGGACCCGGAGCGTGAGTTCCCATCACGATGCGATCCACAGCCCGTTCCCGCACAAAGGCGAGAATCTGGTCGGCCGCAAGGCCAGGACGCACGATGATTTCGCAGGAGATGCCCTCTTCCCGTATCTGTTCCGCGAGGGGTTGGAGATGTTCGATTTCGGCACGGGCGGCAGCAGCGTAGTCGTAGTAGCGAATGCCGGAGGTCTCCGATGCGGCCACTACCATCGTGTCATAGGCATGAAACAGAATGAGATTTGCGCCAAACTCTTTGGCTTGAGCGACAGCAAAGCTGAGAGCCTTTTCGTTGGCGGGGATCTCGGAGGCGAAGAGAATCGTGGAGGGTTTACTCCACCCTGGCTTCAATGCGGCTGCCATGGGAACCTCCCTGGACTGGTTGTACTGTCGCAGGCTCGGATAGTAGTTTGCGGTGCCCGGCGGCACTTGGTCAGGTGATCCAAATCACCTATCGGAGGGTCGACTGACCGATTTTGTACACCGTCGGAGTGGGGGTGCTCTGTTCGGGTAGGCGCGAACCCTGGCTCGATCGATGGCTCGCACGGTTCGCCGATAATTCGGATTCTGCGCCTGTTCCCGCGCTTTGTCCAGTGACGATTCGCACACTACGTCAATGGGATCGACAAGTGATCTGAATCACAGATTTTGGAGTGCCGGACTGCTCTCCTTAACTCGTAGCAATCGTGGCAGCGCTGCGGCTGGCCGACGGAATGTGAACGGCACCCGCGACGCTTCCCCGCCCTTAGCACTCGGGCCGGTGGCCGCGATCTACGGGAGGCCCTATGCAGCCAATGCAACAGATTCCCGCACGAGGCGGGCTGAACTTCGACGAAGCACCTTTTCTGGCGATCTGGGAGGTCACACAGTCCTGTGATCTGGCCTGCAAGCATTGCCGCGCGGCCGCGCAACCGCTGGCCCACCCGGATCAGCTATCGACCGAGGAAGGCAAGAAGCTGATCGACCAGATCGCCGATCTGCATGTGCCCATCTTTGTCTTCACGGGCGGCGACCCGCTCAAGCGCCCTGACCTCTGCGATCTCATCCAATACGCATCAGAGAAGGGTGTCAGGGTTGCCGTCACGCCAAGCGCAACACCGCTGCTCACCCGCGAATCGATCTTCCAGATGAAGGAAGCGGGGCTGGTGCGGCTTGGCATCTCCCTCGACGGATCCACACCCGAGATTCACGATGCGTTCCGCGGACTGCCCGGCGCATGGGCGCGCACCATACAAGCGATCGAATGGGCCAACGAGGCAGGTATCCCAATCCAGGTGCACACCACGATCAGCCGCCACAACGCCCACGACCTCGACAACCTCTGCGCGCTGTTCGAGAAGCTGGCGATCGTGATGTGGAACGTGTTTTTCCTGGTTCCGGTGGGGCGCGGCCAGTTGGGCGACTTACTCAGCGGCGAGCAGTTCGAGCAGGTCTTCGGCAAGATCTACGAGCTCTCGCAGCGGGTCAACTTCCAGATCAAGACCACCGAAGCCATGCACTATCGGCGCTACCTGCTGCAACACAATCTGCAGGAACGGCGCATGGGACACGGCCATCCTCACGGACAGCCTGCAGAATACGAAGCCGGTACTCCGACAGCCGACGTTCAAACACGGACGCAGGGCTGGGCTACGCGCCGCGTAAACGACGGAAAAGGATTCGTCTTCATCTCGCATATGGGCAATGTGTATCCGAGCGGCTTTCTGCCGATTCATGCGGGGAACATTCGCCAGACACCGCTGGCCGAGATCTATCGCAACGCGCCGATATTCAAGGCGCTGCGCAACACGAGCCGCCTGGAAGGAAAATGTGGAGCCTGCGAGTTCAAAGAAATCTGCGGCGGGTCAAGAGCAAGGGCCTACGCGCTGACCGGTGATCCGCTGGCGCCAGAGCCGTGCTGCATCTACCAGCCCAAGAACTGGGTGCAGATCGCGGATCACGATGTGACCCCGGTCGAGCGTTCCGAGTTTGCGAGCACACTGGTGACGCTGTAGATACGGCGAGCGATTTTCACGTTCGCAACGTGTGCTGCGCGATATCCTCGACGCGCAATTGAGGTAAACGAAATGCCTCGTGCGAAAGATTCTTCTCGGGAGGAGCCGTTCCCGGCGCCTCCGGTTTTGCCAGCCCCCATCAACGCCGCCCGCGCCATTGTCTCCACCCTCGGCGTTCTGTTTGCGGTGAGTGGACTCAATCACGGCCTCTTTGAAACTCTGCAAGGCAACACTCCGACGCCGGGGCTTTTCATCCGTTCCATTGGGCCGCACCAGCAGATGTGGCCGTATGGAACAGAAGACGCATTCACATTGATTCCCAATTTTCTTGCCAGCGGAGTGGTCGCAATCGCGATCAGCCTGGTCATCGTTGTCTGGTCGCTTTGGTTTGTCGACCGCAAACATGGAAGTGCGGTCTTCCTTCTGCTCTTTATTCTGTTGTTTCTTTCGGGCGGCGGCGTGGCGCAGGTTGTCTTCTTCACTCTGGCCTGGGCTGTGTCGTTAGGGATTCACAAGCCGCCGAAATGGCCAAGCCGATTTCTGTCAAAATCTGCCCGCGCCAGGTTCGGCAAGCTGTGGCTCGGAGGTCTCGTGCTATTTGCGCTGCCGGCGCTGGCCGTGCTTGAGATTGCCATCGCAGGCTATGTGCCCGGCGTCGAGAACCCGGAACGAAGGCTGCACATCTGCTGGGGTCTGCTGGTGATTGGGCTGGGCTCTCTGCTTGTGGGCATCGCAGCCGGGTTCGTGCATGACGCTGGGAGAGACACACGGCAAAGCTAGCTGAGCACTGTCTCTTCCCTGCTTTTTTGCGTGGCGGCGTTGTCTGGTCTGATTCTCTCCCGCGCTATTGGCGGAAATCCTATTTGAAAGTCGATAACTTCGGTACTGAACGGAACGACGCTTGCCGATGCGCAAAGTAGATGCAGTGCTATATTGAACGGCAACTCAGAGACAAATGAAGACACCCACTGAAGACCGGCCTATCGATGATCTGAGGAAGCGCACTGGGACCTCTGCGGCATCCCCCATGACACGATCGCTGGTTCGAGTTCTAGTGATTCTGGCTCTCGGGACCTTCATTGTTCTCGCCATGCGCCCCTTGTTGGACTTGGCGCGATCGGGCAAGGCATTAGCAGGCTCGCTTGAAGCCGTATTTGTCCTGCTCGCCTGCGCGATCACGATCGCGACTCAGATTTTCCATTTCGCGCTGATTCGATGCACTCCACTCATTGATGCAAGTTCCGAGGAGCAGGCTCATTTTCTGGAAACATTCGACGCGAAATACGCGGATGCTGCGATTCTCGTTTCCGCGGCCCTCAGCCTCTTTCTTGAACTCAGTATCATCCGGTGGCAATCCTCGATTCTTCCGTTCATTGCCCTCTATAAGAATTTCAGTCTGCTCGCCTGCTTTATCGGACTGGGCGTGGGTTATGCTCTTGCCGGTCGAGACCGCATTCCGCTTTTGATCGTTCTTCCACTCCTCGCCTGGCAGTTCGGCTTTCTGACATTTGTCCGTTATGGGCTGGATATCGATCTCACAGTGATCCCGTTTCGCGAACAGCTTACGATGGGCGGGAGGACGAGCAATGCGGCACAGTCGATCCTCCTCTATGGGCTGCTCGCTCTCATGTTCCTGATAACAGCTTTGACCTTCGTCCCTGTCGGCCAGCTTTGCGGCCGGCTGATGGAGCGCCGTTCTAAGTTACGGGCCTATGGGTTGAACTTGCTCGGCAGCCTGCTTGGCGTGCTCCTGATGCTCGCGGCAAGTTTCCTGTGGACTCCTCCGCTGGTTTGGTTTGCCCTCTGTTTCGTCGCCCTTTTGTCCTTCACGATTCGAAAGCCGGCTTTGATGATCGGCGGGGTCTGCTTCACGATACTCGGCACGATCATTTTGAGCTGGCCGGTCGATCCCGCTTCCGCGCGCATCTACTCCCCCTACCAACTCCTGGAAATCGGACACACTCCAGAGACCGGGTTGCCATTGATTCGAGCAGCAGGCAACTACTACCAACGCATCTTCGATTTCTCCGGTCCGCAAATTACGCGGTGGACCGGAATTCGTACCTACTACGAGTTCCCTTACAGGACACATCCGGAACTGGCGAATGTGGCAGTTGTGGGAGCCGGCACGGGCAACGACGTGGCCGCCGCTCTGCGCTCCGGCGCGAGGCACGTCGAAGCCATCGAGATCGACCCCGCCATCCAGTTGATTGGCAAGCTGGACCACCCCGAAAAACCCTACAGCGACCCCAGGGTTCATACAGTCATTAATGATGCCCGTTCGTTTGTCAGGACCACGGACCAGTCGTTCGACATGATCGTCTATGGCTTGCTCGACTCGCACACGCTGCTCAGTCAGGGGTCGAGCGTGCGTATCGATTCGTTCGTCTATACACTGGAGGGCCTTCGTGAGGCTCGCGCCCGGTTGAAGCCCGGCGGAGTATTGTCACTCTCGTTCAGCATCTTATCGGATAACTTAGGCCGCAAAATATATCTGATGCTGCAACAGGCTTTTGATGGGCGGCCACCTGTTTGTGTCGAGACTCGCTACGATGAGTCGGTTATCTTCCTTGAATCGAATGATCCGAGTTGGACCGTGCCTCAGGAATTGATCAGGGAATCGGGCTTTGCGGAGAAGACGGCCTTTTACGCGAATCCCTCCCTGCACGCCGACCTATCGACAGACGACTGGCCCTTCTTCTACATGCCGCAGCGTATCTACCCCATGTCGTACCTGGTGATGGTGTTCCAGGTTCTTGCTCTCTCCTTCCTCTTCACCGCAAATTTCCTGCCGGAACGGCCGCAGTTCACGCACCTCTCGTTCTTCTTTCTCGGCGCCGGTTTCATGTTGATCGAGACTAAGGGCATCACGGAGATGGGCCTGACTTTTGGCAACACCTGGCAACTGATCGGCATTGTGATTGCCGGCATTTTGATTATGGCGTTCCTGGGGAATTGTGCCGTTCAAGTGCTCAATATTCGAAGATTGGCCGTTCCATATCTCTTCTTATTTGCTGCATTGGCCGCAGGTTGGTATGTTTCGGGTTCGGGTGGGTTTACCTCGACCCTTCTGGGCCGCTTCGAAACTGCCGTCGTGCTTACGTTGCCGATGTTCTTCTCCGGCATTGTCTTTTCTACTCTGCTCGCCAGCAAAGGACAGGTCTCCGGCATGATCGCCATGAACCTGCTGGGCGCAATGTGCGGCGGCTTGCTGGAATATAACTCGATGTACTTTGGATTTCGGTTCCTCTACGTGATCGCAATGGCTTGTTACCTGCTTGCGCTCCTCTCCGATTTGGTCTTTTCAAGCAGGAATCGCAGCGGATCGGAAATGTTCCTGAATACGAAGGAACAGGCGAAGGTCTCCTAGGCTTCCGGGAGATCGGTCCAGTGGCCAGCCAATCTCCGAGAGCTGATTCTCGCCTTTCTGATTGCCAGCTCAGTGTGCGCCCGCGACTACCTTGCCCTTAAAGCGACTATAGACGAAGACGGTGTAGCCGATAGCCAGGACCATCCCGAAGCTCCACCAGGCCAGGCCGACGCTCAGCGTGTGCGGACCCGAGATCGCGCGCGCCAGTGTAATGTCGCGTTCTGCCCCCGTCGTAGCTGGAAGCAGCGTGGGATACACGCCCCAGCATGCTCCGGCCAGCATGAAGAAGAGATAGAGGCCTGACGCGAGAAAAGCCTTCACCGGCTGCGCCGTCTTGTTCCAGAAGAAGACAGCGATCAACGACGCGACAACTCCGACCGGGACGATGTACGTGACCGGATAGGCTGCATAGTTGTTGAGGCTTGCCGGCCGCACATGAATTGTCGCGAGCAAACTCACGCCGGTAAGCGCCGCCAGGGCAATCCACAGCGGGTTCACAATGCTCTGAGCGCGCTCCGCCAGATCGCCGGAGACCTTGATGATGAGCCACAGGGCTCCATGCAGCGTGAGCGCGACCAGTGCGACCAGCCCGCCGATGACCGTATACCAGTCGAGAATTCCCGGCGACGGCCCCGGCTGCCAGTTGGTCCACAACGGCAGAAAGAAGTAGCCGTCCGCTTGCAACGGAACGCCGCGCAGTACGTTGGCCAGGGCGGCACCATAGAAGATGGCCAGCAGCGCACTGGCGAGGCCGAATACGCCGTCCAGCAGCGCGCGCCACACGCCGACGTCGATGTGGTTACGCAACTCCAGGCTGATGCCCCGCAGCACCAGCAGCCACAGCACGATCATGAGCGGCAGATAGAAGCCCGAGAAGGCCGAGGCATAGAGAAGTGGAAACGCAAAGTAGAGCGTACCGCCTCCGGCAAGCAGCCAGACCTCGTTGCCGTCCCACACCGGGCCGATGGAGCGCAGAGAAACCTGCCGCTCCTGTTCTGTGCGTACCAGGAAGAGATGCAGCACACCAACGCCAAGGTCGAAGCCATCGAGGACGACGTAGCCGACGATCATGACTGCGACTAACCAGAACCAGAGAAAACCCATCATGCGCGACTCCCCTTCCCGCGTGCTCGTCCCGTTTCGCCCCTGTCAATCCGCATAAACCGCTCCTTCGAGGGACACTTCGGCTTCCGGGCCGCGGCTGATCTCGCGGTACACCAGCACCGTAAACAGAAGACCAAGCAGCGTGTAGAGCCCCATGAAGCCAATCAGAGTAAACAGGCCGTTGCCCGCCGACACGGTACTAGAAAACCCCTCGCTGGTCCGCATCAGTCCGTAGATCAGCCAGGGCTGCCGTCCGATCTCCGCCGTCATCCAACCTGCGGTGTTGGCGATGTAGGGCAGCGGAAAGCTGATCAGCAGCAGCCATAGCATCCAGCGGGCGCGATGGAGTTTGCGGCGCCAAAGCAGGAACGCTGCCAGCAGCATCAGAGCGACAAAGTACGTTCCGAGGCCGGCCATGATGTGGTAGGCGTAGTAGAGCAGTGGCAGTGCCGTAGGCCACTGGTCGCGCGGGAACTGATCGAGCCCCTTCACCTCGGCCTGAGTCGTGCCGTAGATCAAAAAGCTCAACACATCGTTGACCACGATCGGATTGTCGATCTGGCCGGTCTCTTCGTTGGGCTGGCCGACCAGCACAATGCCGGCGCCTGCCTCCGTCTTGAAGAGCCCCTCCATGGCGGCGATGGCCGCGGGCTGATTGCGGGCCACGTATTTGCCGTGCAGATCGCCGGTGGGAAAGATGATGGCGATCGTCGAAAGAACTCCCGCAATCACGCCAACCTTGAGAAAGAGACGGCCGAAGTTCTCCTGTCTCCGATCCAATAGATAAAACGCGCCGGTCGCCGCGACGACGAAGCTGGCCGTGACCACGGCGCCGGTCATATTGTGCATGTACTGGAACAGCGCCCATGGATTTAGGAGCAGCTGCCAGAAGCTCAATACCTGGTAGCGGCCATCAGGCAGACGGTCGAACGCTACGGGATGCTGCATCCAGGCGTCGGTCACGATGATGAAGAACCCCGACAGCCAGGAACCGAGAAAGACCATGAACGCCGAGAACCAGTGCATTGTTTTCGAGAGGCGTTTCTCGCCGTAGAGGAACAGCCCCAGAAAAGCCGACTCGAGAAAGAAGCTGAAGACGCCTTCCATCGCCAAGGGCTGGCCGATCACTCCGCCCGAAAGTTGCGAGAAGCGTGCCCAGTTGGTACCAAACTCGAACTCCATGGGGATGCCGGTGACCACGCCGAAGACAAAGTTGATGCCAAAGATGCGGCCCCAAAAGCGACCGGCTCGATCCCACTCTTCGCTGCCCGTCCGCAGGGCAATCGTCTTGAAGACGACGATGAGCAGCGCCAGGCCCATGGTGAGTTGCGGAAAGAGATAGTGGAAAGTGACGGTGAAAGCAAAGTGCAACCGATGAATCACTTCGGCAGTCAAGAGGGACCTCCTGCAGGAAGAAGCGTAGACCTATCCAGCTAATGCACGGTGGCGTGCAGATGAATGCAACCAAGGGAATGTCCGTGCCGGGATATATGCTATGAGCCAGCGCTGCGGTTTCGGTGTGATTTAAATCACATGCGTCCGCCGAACCAAGGTCGATCCTGACGCAGGGGCTTCCAATTACCATGCTGAGGGACTCGGCCAGCACGACCAGTTGTTTAGACTTCCCCGAGTGGGGCGAGGGAACGATGCGGACAGCGATCATCGGTGGAGGCATTGCTGGACTGGCGGCTGCGTATGAGCTCGAAAAGGCTCGGGCGGCCGGCGCCGAGATCGAATACACGCTGTTTGAGTCGCGGGCGCGACTGGGCGGATCGCTGTCTTCGGAGATCGTGAATGGCGCAGTACTGGAGTATGGTCCCGACTCGTTCTTGTCGGAGAAGCCAGCAGCGGCAGAACTGTGCCGCGAGCTGGGACTGGCCGATCAGCTCACGCCTTCGAACGACGCCGAGCGCAAGACCTTTGTTGTGGTGCGCAATCGGCTGGTACCGCTGCCCGACGGGCTGATGTTTCTTGTTCCCACCAAGCTGATCCCCACGGCGACAACGCGTTTGTTCAGCCTGGGAACGAAGATTCGCATGGGGCTGGAACTGCTGCATCCGCCGCGGCCAAGCGACAAAGACGAATCCGTTGCTGCTTTAGTCGAGCGGCACTTTGGCCCGGAGGCTGTCGATCGGCTCGCCGATCCGTTGTTGTCGGGCATCTTCGGCGGCGATGCAACGCAACTAAGCGCGCGCACGGTGCTGCCCAAGATGGTGGAGATGGAAGCGAAGTACGGCTCGCTCACACGGGGCATATTAGCAGCGCACAGGCAGATGCGCGCGAAGATGGCGGCTGCTCAGAAAGCCGGACCGGGGGGCGCGGCGTCGCAAAGCGCAGGGCAGGGTCCAGGCGCACAAGCCAGGCGCGGACCGCGCGCCATATTTACCACGCTGCGCGGCGGCATGCAGCAGATGGTGGATGCAGTCGAAGCGACGCTCGAAGCGAACTGGATCCGGCGCGCGACGGCGGTGGATGCGCTGGAAAGAACCTCCGATGGCTGGAGAGTGAGTGCCGACGGATCGACGGGGAATTATGACGCGGTGATTGTTGCTTCGCCTGCCTGGGCTGCAGGCGCGATGCTGGCGGGGGTCGATCCGGAGTTGAGCGAGGAGCTGGCCGCAATTCCCTACTCGTCGTCGATCACCATCAATCTCCTCTACGACGAAGATCAGCTGGGCGACCTGCCCGAGGGGTTCGGCTTCCTCGTCCCGGCGAGCGAGTGCCGAGCAATGCTGGCGTGCACGTTTGTCCATCGCAAGTTTCTGGGGCGTACGCCCACGGGCAAGGTCGTCCTGCGGGCCTTTCTCGGCGGCATGAAGAATGAATCGTTGATGACCGAGAGCGATGAGGCCCTGATTGCTGCGGTACGGCGCGAGCTGACGCAGATTCTCGGAGAGGAAATCGTGCCCCGCGACGCCAGGCCCGAACACACCAAGGTCTCACGCTGGCGGCGCGCCATGGCGCAGTATGCAGTCGGACATCAGGAACGCATCGCCAGGATCGAAGAGCGCGTGGCCGAGCTGCCGGGACTGAAGCTTGCCGGCAATGCCTACGACGGGATCGGCATATCCGACTGCATTCGGTTGGGACGGGCGGCGGCGAAGGAGATCGTCGCTGTAGCGGCAGCGGCGAAGCAGACGGTGGGGTAGCGATTTACTGCGGCACCACCGGCAACACCAGCGCACTCGGGTGCTCGCTGTCATGCAGGATGGAGTTGGTCGCCTTCACGAAATCGGAGCTGTCGGCCGCGCGTTTGCCTGTGTTCAGGTTGCGGTCGAAACGCGGGAAGTTGCTCGACGAGACTTCGAGCCGGATGCGGTGGCCCTTGAGGAAGACGTTGCTCGTAGACCAGAGATCGATCTTATAGTCGTATACCTGCCCTGGCACGATCGGCTTGGGCTCGCCTTGGGTCGATTCACGAAAACTTGCCCGCAAAATGCCCTCGGTCAGGTTCTGAGCGAATCCATCCGGACCGACATCGACGAGCTTCGCGGTGAAGTCCGTGTCGACCGCTGACGATTTGGCGAAGAGGTCGAGCGTCACGGGGCCGGTGACCTCGATATCTTCCTGGAGCACGGGAGTGGAGTAGACCAGCACATCGGAACGGGCTTCAACATTCTTTTGGTCGCGGGGTCCGGGCCCGAGGTGCACCGGGTCGCAGCAGAGCGGGCCGCCCACGGTTGGCACAGGGTTGGCCGGATCGTAAACGAACGTATCGGGCGCACCCTTTGTGGGCTTCGCGGCGACCAGCGAGCCGTCTCCGGATGCAGTATTGGCTTTGCCTCCGGAGCTCAGGAAGAAGGAGGTTTCTTTCGCGCGCGCCAGGGGCCAGGCTGCTTCGTTGCGCCACTCGTTCTTGCCCATCACGAAGATGCGCACCGGATGAGAAGCATCGGCAAACTGGTTCTGCTTGCCGAGGAAAAGATAGTCGTACCAGTCGAGGGTGAGCGCATTCTCGTCGTAATCCGCAGCGCTCGCACCGAAGTCGACTTCGCCGATCTTGCGTCCGCCGCCGGCGTGCCCGCCGATCGTGACCAGAAGACGCTGGGCACTTCGTGCAGCTTCACTCCCTGCATGTTCCTTCAACCCGAGATAGTTGCGCATCGAACCGCCCTGGAAGATGTCGTACCACGCAGCGATGGTCAGCGCCGGAACCTGGATGTTGCCGTAGTTCTCTTCGATCGACCACTGCTTCCAATAGCTGTCGTAGGTGGGGTGGGCAAGCCAGTCGAGGAAGTAGGGCGCGAGTTCATGGGTGAGTTGCGAACCGCTGGCGATCGGCTGGATGTTGAACATCGGATAGTTGTTCAACGGCAGAACTGAATCGCCGACCAGAGCGTTGGTGTCGTTGTGGATGCGATGGTCGAAGGTGTCCTGCGCGAGGCCGGAGCCCCACGACTCGTTGAACCACTGCTCGAATGCGCCGCCCTGGTAGGTCCAGTTCTCGTGATAGTTCGACGCGGTGACCACCGGGCAGATGCCGGCGAGATGCGGTGGATGGCCGATGGCGGCGAGCATCTGCGTCGCGCCCACGTACGATCCGCCGAACATGCCGACTTTGCCATTGGAGTGCGGCAGCGCGGCAGCCCACTCCACGGTGTCGTAGCCATCGTCGATCTCGTGGTTGAAGGTGTACCACTCGCCTTCGGATGTATAGCGGCCACGGACATCCTGCACGACAACCATGAAGCCGCGGGCTACGGCATGGCGCGCAAAGTCGGCGGCGTTGTCTTTGTTGTAAGGCGTGCGCTGCAACAGGACCGGGAAGGTTCCTTCGCCGTCGGGACTATAGATGTCGGCCTTGAGGGTGACGCCATCGCGGGTCTTCATCGCGACGTTGCGCTCGAAGACCATATCGGCGAGCACCTGCGGTGCGGCCAACTGACCTAAAAGGACTGCAGGTTGCAAGGAAAGTACAGCGAGCGCGAGCAGGCAGAGAGTTTTTCTGGACACGGATTCTCCCGAGGCGAAAGTCGGAACCATTTTAGTAGGTTGGGTAGGTCGGGACGCGGCGCAAGGCGATGCGGTTGGGATCGACGAACAGGCGCGCCGTCACGACGCCAAACAGGAAGCCGCCGACATGGGCCAGGTAGGCGACGCCTCCGGTTTTGACTGCTGCGACCGAGCCGACGTTCAGCACCTGCATCAGGAACCAGAATCCGATTAGCAGCGCAGCAGGGATGAACGTGATGCGGATGAAGATAAAGACGATGAGCAGGGTGCGAATGCGATCGCGAGGGAACGTGATCAGGAACGCGCCCATGACTGCAGCGATGGCCCCGCTGGCGCCGAGACTGGGAATGCGCGAGGCCGGATCGCCGAGGATCTGGGCCATCATGGCGACGATGCCGCCCGCCAAATAAAAGAAGAGGAACTTGAAGCTGCCCATCGCGTCTTCAATCTCGCGGCCGAAGGCCCACAGGTAGATCATGTTGCCGATGATGTGCATCCAGCTGCCGTGCATGAACATCGAGGTCAGCACCGTGATCCAGTGATGCCCGTGCATAATGCGGACGGGCACGGCGGACCAGACGTAGACGAAGCGATCGCCATGCGCGAGCTCCTGAAAGAAGACCCACACGTTGACCACGATGATGGCGACTGTGACCGCCGCAAAGTTGCCTGGGCGGCGCGATGCGTCACCGAGCGGAACGAAGCCTGCCACTACATACCGCCCTTGCCGAGGAGGATGCCTATGCCGTAAGTCACCGCACCCTCTACGGCGCCGACCACGGTCATCTCCAGGCCCGACGACCACCACGAGCGAATGGTGATGAGACTCTTGGCTGCGCCGACGGCGAAGTGTGCGATGAGAGAAACGATGGCGGCGGCGATGACAGCGGGAATTCCTTTCATGAAGAAAAAGGGAATGACCGGAATGAGCGCACCAACTGCGGTGGACAACGCACCCGAGGTAGCTGACACGAGCGGATTCGAGAGCGCTTCCTCTGAGGTTCCGAGACGCTCCGAGGCCAGCGCGCGCAGCAGTTGTTCGGGGTCGCTGGCGATGTGGTTCACCATGTGGAGGGCGTCGGCCTCTGGCAAGCCCTTGACCTGGTAGTAGAGAGCGAGCAGTTCGCGCGCCTCGGGCTCGTTCATCTTGATGGCTTCGCGCTCTCGCGCAATTTCGGCATGGTAGATCTCACGCTCACTCTTGGCTGCAAGGTAGGCGCCCGATCCCATGGAAAGAGCCGAGGCGATCATGCCGGAGAGGCCGGCCAGCAGGACGTATTTGCTGTCGCCGGCCGTTGCGCCGGAGACGCCGGAGACGATGCCGAAGATTGCGCCCAGCCCGTCGTTCACGCCATAGATTGCATCGCCGATCCACGCACCCGGCTGCTTGCGGCCGGCATCGCGCTTGGCCAGCATCTCTTCGAGGACAGCTTTGGGATCGACCTTCGGCGCTCCGGCCGGAGCCTGATAGTGCCCTCGAAGCAGCGAACCCAGCTCGCGATGATGCTCCCGTTCATCTTCAATCACGTGATCGAGGATGGCGATGGAGCCCTCGTCGCCCAAGTCCTTCAACTGCGTCCCGTAACGCGCGATATGCCGGCTCTCTTCGATCTCCAGCCGTCGCAGAGCCATCTTCGTTCCGCCGGCGCGGTTGGCCAAGGAATCGGCTTCGCCTCCCGGAGCACCGGTGTAGGCCGGCGCTGGTCCACCCAACTCTTCGATGCGGCCCGCCCACAGCGCCGCATGTTCCAGCTCGGCCTGGGCCAGATGACGCAGCACCTGCGCGCGCACGGGATCGATGTCGCGATCGGCGAGCGTCGAGTAGGTGTGGTAGCCCTCCATCTCGGCCTGCCAGTTGCTCTCGAGCGCTGCTAACACCTTTCTGGTCCGGGCGCTGTTCAAGGCGGCGATCGGCACGGTTATCTCCTTCTTTTTCATTTGAGAATACCCGAAGCAGGCGTGCCGCAGGTAGCGGCTCGGCAGGGTTTGGTAGCTCCCCTTCCCAGAAACGCTGTTTCCCGTATAGTGTTGTGTGCAGCAAAAGCGGCCTGCACAGAGGCCATCAGACAAGAGCCGGGGAACCCAACCGGCAGATACGATGAGCGCCCTGCCCCCATCGCGCCATCGAGCCCAAACCGGGCAGAACTTTTTAAGGAAGCGGGGATCAAACTACGTATGGCAACTCGATCTACACCGGCCGGAGTTCAAAGCGTACCGAGCTACACCGGCCCCTTCATCACGGTGGCCGTTCTGTTTTTCATTTTCGGGTTCATCACCAACCTCAATATGGCGCTGGTGCCGCACCTGCGGTCCATCTTCGATCTGCCCTATGCCTGGGCCATGCTGGCCGAATCAGCGTTCTTCCTCGCCTACTTCGTGTTCTCATCGCCAACGTCGAAACTGATTGAGACCATCGGCTACAAGAAGACGATGGTGGTCTCGCTGTTCATCCAGGTGGTCGGGTGCCTGCTGTTTGTGCCCGCGGCCAAGTTGGTCAGCTTTCCGCTGTTCCTTACCGCCGTGTTCATTGTCGGCGCGGGCGTGACCGCATTGCAGACTGCAGCCAATCCTTATGTTGCGATTCTTGGCCCTGAGCACAGTGCTCCGGTGCGCCTCACACTGGCGCAGGCACTCAACTCTCTCGGCGGCACGATAGCGCCTCTTGTCGCCGGAGCCTACATTCTTACCGATCCGGCGAGCACAGCCACCAAGGCAGCCATCGCGAACACAGTGCGCGGGCCGTATATCGCCATTGCCGGTGGATTGCTGATTCTAGGCATCGCAGTGGCCTTCATGCATTTGCCTCACATTGCGCAGACGCAGGAGTTTCGCCCCGCAAAAGAGGGCGATCCGATCCTCGGCCGGAGCATCTGGAGCTACAAGCACACGGTTTTGGGCGCTGTCGGCATCTTTCTCTATGTGGGCGTGGAAGTGGGCCTGGCTTCAATCGCGGTGAACTACTTCA
Source organism: uncultured Occallatibacter sp. (assembly GCA_964585715.1). Classification (GTDB taxonomy): domain Bacteria; phylum Acidobacteriota; class Terriglobia; order Terriglobales; family Acidobacteriaceae; genus Telmatobacter. Next base: position 36,332 of record CAZPEZ010000004.1, on the reverse strand, counting down.
AGACGCAGGGCGTGGATAGCGCCAAAACGGCGTCGTTCCTGGTCTCGCTTTACTGGGGTGGGGCACTGGTTGGCCGCTTGCTTGGTTCATGGGTGCTCACGAAGATCAAATCGAATAAGCTGCTCGGGGCCTTCGGCTTTATTGCAGCTGCCCTGCTCGTTGTCTCGATGGTCAGCAGCGGATCGGTGGCTATCTGGACTGTAGTGCTCTGCGGTTTCTTCAACTCCATCATGTTCCCGAACATTTTTGCTCTTGGCATCGCCGGCCTTGGCCCGATGACCAGCAAGGGGTCGGGACTGATTATGACTGCCGTCGTCGGTGGGGCAATCGTTCCTCTCCTGCTGGGCGCGGCGGCGGACAAGATAGGCATTCAGCACGCCTTTGTCATTCCAATTTTCTGTTACCTCTTCATTGCCTACTATGGGCTGTGGGGCTCCAAACCTACGCGGACAGTGACGGCGTAGAAGCGGAGTAGTCGTACACCTGAAGGCCTTCCGGCATCGAGCTGGAGGGCCTTCGCATCTTGCGCACTCGTCACAAGTTTGGCTGTTTCGCCTTGACAGGGAGAAAGGTCGAGTCCACTCTGACATAGATAAACTATGCCAGCAGTCGCCGGAGACGTTTAATGGCCGCTCTGATCCGCCACAGTTCGAGCACCGACCGGGACGAGATCCCTCCTGGCACGTTGTACGTGCTCATCCTGAAAAGTCTGGCGTTGCGCGGCAGGCTTCACGGCTTTGAGATCGCCGAACTCATCCAAAGTTGCTCAGAGGACGTGCTCCAGGTCGAGGAGGGCTCGCTCTATCCGGCGCTGCAGCGCATGTTGATCAAGGGCTGGGTGGCTGCCGAATGGGGAGTCACGACGGGCAACCGCAGGGCACGCTACTACACCCTGACGGCGGCGGGCAAGAAGCAGCTTGGCGTCGAGCTGCAGCAGTTCGAGCGCGTGATGGGGGCGATAGCCCGCATCCTGCAGATGGCGTGAGGACGCGATGAGCATTGGCGGTGAATGGAAACGACGACTGCAGATGCTGCTCGATCGCGGCCAGTTCCGCCGCGACCTGGAAGAAGAGATGCGCCCGCACCTCGAACTTCGGCGTCAGCAGCAGATTGCCTCGGGCATCGATCCGGCGGACGCGTATCACGCCGCGGCCCGTCGTTTCGGCAATACAACACACATGCAGGAAACGAGCGTCGTGGCCTGGGGATGGAACGGACTTGAGACCTTGCTGCAGGATGCGGCCTACGGATTCCGCTCCATGTTGCGCACACCGGCGATCACGTTGGTGGCACTTGTCTCGCTTGCCCTTGGCGTCGGCGCCAACACGGCCATCTTCAGCTTGTCGACGCCGTGATGCTACGTTCGCTTCCCGTGAAGGATCCGCAGCAGCTGGTCAAATTGGGCCTCGAAGACTGGGGCGGGATCACCGACGACTACGCCTGCACCGAGCTCTATTCCCATCCCTTCTATCGCCGCTTGCAGCGCGAGAACTCCGTCTTCTCCTCCACTGCCGCGCTCCTCAGCATGAGGAATGATGTGCATGGCTTCATCGACAGCCGCAGCGAGTCCGAGCTGATCAAAGTGCAGACAGTCTCGGGAACCTACTTCCAGACGCTCGGCGTCGGCGCACAAATGGGCCGTGTCCTCGATGAAAACGACGATTCCGATCAGGGCGACCATTCCGTTGTTGTGATCAGCGACTCGTTCTGGAAGCGCAGCTTCGGCGCCGATCCTTCGATTCTCAGCCGGACACTGCGTCTCGGCACGACGGTTTTTCGCATCGTGGGCGTCGCCCCGGCGGAGTTCTTCGGCACTTCCGTAGGCGAATCCCCCGATGCCTGGGCGCCGCTCTCCATGTTGCAGTCGATTCCGCCCGGTTGGAAGGGACGCCAAGACAACTTTTCCGAATTGCTTTGGATTGTTGGCCGCCTGAAGACAGGCGTCAGCGTCGAACAGGCCACAGCCAATATGAACGTTCTTTTTCCGGAGATCCTGCGCAGCTTTCCCGACGGCAAGCTCACCCAAACGAACCTCAACAATCTCGCTCACGCGCATGTACAGCTCCAGCCGATGGCCCGCGGCCTCTCCAATCTGCGCCGCACCTATTCCCAACCGCTGCAGATCCTGATGTCAATCGTCGCCCTGGTTCTGCTCATCGCCTGCGCGAACATTGCCAACCTTCTTCTGGCGCGTTCAACCGCGCGGGCACGCGAACTGGCGATCCGGCAGGCTCTCGGAGCGGGCCGGCTCCGCATCCTGCGACAACTTTTCACCGAAAGCCTGCTCCTGGCGCTGGCCGGAGGTGCGCTGGGCATCGGCTTCGCCGCACTCGCCAACCGTCTGCTACTGCACATGATTTCGCAGGGCGACGAAATCGTACCGCTCGATGTCGCGCTCAATCTCCCTCTCCTCGCGTTCACCTGCGCCGTCACCATCGCTACGGCTCTGCTCTTCGGCACTCTCCCGGCAATCCGCGCGACACGGCTCGATGTGACCAGCAACCTCAAAAACGGTCGCGGAAGTTCTCTCATCGGCAGGCGCTCGCCGCTGGCCAAAGCCCTGGTGGTGGGCCAGGTGGCGCTCTCCCTCGTCCTGCTGATGGTTGCCGGTCTGTTCCTCCGTACGCTGAACAACTTGAACCGCGTCGACCTGGGCTTCAACAAACAGAACGTGCTGCGCCTCAGCATCGACACGTCCCCACTGAACTTCAAAGAAGACGATCCGCGCCAACAGGTGCTCTACCATCAGATCGAAGAACGTGTAAATGCGCTTCCCGGCGTGCAAGCCGCCGGCTTTTCTGCGTTCACTTTCCGTGAAGGGTCCTGGAATACTTTGATTGTCGTGCCCGACATGCCTCTCAACCGCGATGCCGACGTCATGCACAACATCATCGGCAACGGCTACTTCAAGACCATGGGGATTCCCCTCGTCGCCGGCCGCAGCTTCGGTCCTGAAGACACGGCCACGTCACAGCGAGTCGCGATCATCAGCGAGCATATGGCCCGTGTTCTTTTCCCGCAGGCTCGCCGATCGGCCGCATTTACTTGCTCGGCGATCCCGACAGCAGCACCGAGAAGCCGCAGCAGGTGCAGGTCGTGGGCATCGCCAAAGATGTCAAGGTGCATGGCGTCGGCGGGCCCGATCCCTACATCGATTACCTGCCTTATGTTCAAAGCCACTGGGGTTTCGGCAACCTCCAAGTCCGGTACACCGGCGAGTTCGGCGCCGTGGCGCGCGAAGTCGAGCAAGCTATCCACGACATCAACCCCACCTTGCCCGTCGGCAACGTGACCACGCTTGATGCGCAGGTAGCTCAGTCCTTCACCGATCAGACCCTCGTCGCCGAACTCTCTGCTTTCTTCGGAGTCGTCGCCGTCTTCCTTTCATGTATCGGCCTCTACGGTCTCATGTCGTATCTCGTGAGCCGCAGAACGGGAGAGATCGGCATTCGCATGGCGCTCGGCGCAGGCAGGTTTGAGGTGAGCTGGCACGTCATGCGCGAAATCGCAGTGTGGATTTTCGCGGGCATCGCGCTTGGCATTCCCGTAACTCTTGCCGGTGGACGCCTCGTACAGAAGATGCTCTATGGCTTGAGCGGAACCGATTCTTTCAGCCTCCTCGCCGCGGTTGGAATCCTGACCTGCGCCGGCTTGGTGGCCGGCTACGTTCCCGCCCGGGCGGGCATCGCGTGTCGATCCGGCCATTGCCCTTCGCGATGAGTAGAGGGAGGCCGGCCCTCTCCTGAACGCAAGTCTATGAAATCAGGCCAATAACCCATCCATTGTGATTAAAATCGATTTTGCTTGACGCGTATTACGGATTGCGATATTGTTATTGCAATTTGCGATTGACTGTTGAACTGGCTGGAAGGACACCCCATCGCAACCCATGAAGCTCGGCGAAAAAATCCACTACCTGCGTGAGGTCGAAGGCAGTTTAAGAGGCCTGGACCGCGCGATGAGTCAGCAGGAACTGGTGCGGGCCATCGATGCCGAAACCGGCTCGAAGATCAGCCAGAGCTACCTCTCCCAGATTGAAAGCGGCGCACGCCCCCACCTGACCAACACCTCGCGGCAGCTTCTAGCCGGGTTCTTCAAAGTCCACCCCGGTTATTTGGTGGACGACCCGGAAGGCTACTCCCCCGAGTTGCAGAGCGAACTCCGCAACGTGGAAGACAAGCTCGACCTGTGGCTGGTCTCGGGAGCGGAGCGGTTTCGCCGCGACCCGGAGCTGAAGCAGGCTTTGCTGACGCTGGCGCGCAACGAACACTCGCGGGAGTGTCTTCTGCTGCTGGAGGCAATTCTGGAGACGCCGGGGTTGATGCCAAGGCTGGCGGAAGTGCTGAGAAAACAGGCAACAGGGGATAGGGAACAGGGAATAGAAGACCGAGATTCGTCTGAGCGCGCAGTGCGCACCGGCAAGAAAAACGGCAAGGTTCAGAGATCAACCAAGAGAGCGCGGTAAGACAAGGAGCGCATCGATGAACTGGGAATCCTTTTATCTGATTTGCTTTCTGGTGGGGCTGGGGCTGAGCGCGCTGTCGCTGTTCGGCGTGCTGGGCCACTTCGGCGGATCTGTACACCTGCCGCATTTAGGACACGTGCATGTGCCGCATGCAGGCGCGATGGGAACGTCACATCCCGGCGCGGCGGGCGTGCGCGGAGGCGGCGCCAATGTGCCGTGGTGGAATGCGTTCTCGCTGATGATTTTTCTCTGCTGGTTTGGCGCGGCGGGGTACCTGCTGTCGCGCTACGGCAGCTTTGTTGCGCTGGTCGTTTTGGTGCTGGCCGCGGTGTGCGGCCTGGCCGGCGGCGCACTTGTTTTTTTCTTTCTGACCAAGGTTCTCCTGCCGCATGAGCGCGAGCTGACGGCCGATGAGACGGACGTGATCGGCGTAGTGGGTCATCTGTCTTCGGCGATTCGCTCAGGCGGCACGGGAGAGATTGTGTACGAACAACTGGGCGCGCGGCGATCGGCCCCGGCGCGCTCCGACGACGGAGAGCCGATTCAAAAACAGGAAGAGGTTTACGTCGTGCGCTACGAAAAAGGCATTGCCTATGTGAAGCGCTGGGAAGATCTGCCGGAGGCAGATCAGGGGTCAGGGTTCAGAGATCAGGGGTCGGCTGCATCCTGATCGGGTCACTGTCCTACTGCCCCACTCATCCAATGTTTCTTTGTCCACTCACTACTTGTATTCACCATTAACCGCAGAGGTTTCAAATGACGAACTCGACCGTGTTGATTGCCGACATGGCCATCCTGGTAGGAATCTTCCTGCTGGGTTTGCTCGCCAAGCTTTTTCCGAAGAATGGCCGGCAGAACGGCCATAAGCAGTAAAACCATCAACCCATACTCTCCTGGGCGAAGGGCCGGGAAAGCAATGATCCACCCAGAAATCATTCTGTACGCCGGACTAGCAGTTCTGATGCTGATTATTGTGATGGGGATTTTGGCCAGGATGTATCGTAAGGCCGGGCCCAACGAAGCTTTGATTGTGTATGGATTCCGCGGGCCTCGTGTGATCAAGGGCCATGGCACGGTGATCTTTCCTATGGTGGAGAACTGCCGCGAACTGAGCCTCGAACTGATGAGCTTCGATGTCGCTCCGCAGCAGGATCTCTACACCAAGCAGGGCGTCGCGGTTACGGTGGAGGCCGTCGCACAGATTAAAGTGCGCAGCGATCAGGCGTCGATTCTTACGGCGGCGGAGCAGTTCCTGACCAAGGCTCCGGCGCAGCGCGAAGGCTTGATCCGCCTGGTGATGGAAGGACATTTGCGCGGCATCATCGGCCAGTTGACGGTCGAGCAGATCGTCAAAGAACCGGAGATGGTCGGCGAGCGCATGCGGTCTACTTGTGCTGAAGACATGAGCAAGATGGGGCTCGAGGTGATTTCGTTCACCATCAAGGAGGTCAAGGATAAGAACGACTACATCGCCAACATGGGAAGGCCCGACATTGCCCGCATCAAGCGAGATGCCGAAATGGCCACTGCCGATGCCGAGCGCGACACCGCGATCAAACGAGCGACGGCCATGCGCGAGTCCGCTGTCGCGAAGGCGCAGGCAGATCAGGAGCGGGTGATTGCCGAGACCGCCTCCGCCACGCGCCAGGCAGAGGCACAGCGCGATCTTGAAATCAAAAAGGCGGAATACGCCGAACAGAGCCGCCGCCAGCAGGCAAGCGCCGATAAAGCGTACGAACTGCAGACCAACATCATGCTGCAACAAGTGACCGCGGAGCAGGTGAAGGTGCAGCAGGTGGAGAAGGAGGGCCAGATCAAGGTGCAAGAGGCCGAGATCACGCGCCACGAGAAGGAACTGATCGCGACCGTTCTGAAGGGCGCGGAGATCGAGCGCCAGCGCATCGAGAATATGGCTGCCGCCGAGAAGAATCGCCTGACAGCGGAAGCCGAAGGCCGTGCGTCGGCGATTCGGACACAGGGCGAAGCCGAAGCCAGCATCATCTTCCAGAAGGGCGAGGCCGAAGCCAAAGCCATGAACGTGAAGGCCGAGGCCTATCAGGGATGGAACCAGGCCGCGGTGGTCGACAAGCTGCTGACCAACATGGCCGATGTGGTCCGTGCGATGGCCGAGCCGCTCAGCAAGGTGGACAAAATCACCATCGTGTCCACAGGCAACGATGGCGCGGCTGGAGTGAACAAGATCACCGGCGACATGACCAAGATCGCGGCGCAGGTGCCGGCGTTGTTTGAAGCGCTGAGCGGCATGGACCTCAAGCAATTGATGGCCAACGTACAGGCGATCAAGCAAAAACCGGAGAACGGCTCAGCGACAACCCCGGGCGCGGGTCACTAACGCGAGTCCGGCTTCGTGCGTTCTGTGCGAAGCCGGGCCTCCCACCCCGCTGCGGCGGAGAAGAGGACACGATGAAACGTTCAATGGCCATAATGTTCGGCGCGGTTTTGCTGTTGTTGCCGATGGCGAGTTTTGCGCAAGCACCACCTGAAGCGTCTTCTCCGGGTACGAGCGTGCAAACCGCTCAAACAATTCCCCCCGAGGATCAGGCGACGAAAGAACAGCTGGCCAAGCTCTTTGAGGTGATGCGGATCCGCGATCAGATGCAGTCGGTACAAAGAATCATTCCCACGACGGTCGAATCCCAGTTGAAGGAGCAGATGCAGGCCATCATGGCCCAGAATCCTTCGGGGCCCCAGCTGACTACAGAGCAGCGCGAGCAGCTTGACCGGCTGATGCACAAATACATGGAGAAGGCGGTGAATCTCTATCCCATCGATGAGATGCTCGCGGACATGACAGGGCTTTATCAGCACTATCTGACCCGCGAAGACGTAGATGCCATGATCGCTTTCTACGGCTCCACGGCCGGTCAGCATCTGCTCGATGCGCAGCCGAAGATCGCGCGTGAGTACATGCCGCTGGTGATGAGCAGAATGTCCGAACGCAGCAAGGCACTGACCGCGGAGATGATGAAGGACGTGACGGAGTTGAAACAGTCCACTGCTCCGGCAGCGGAACCGGCAAAGAAGTAGCAGACACAGTGCATTGCTCACCTCCAGCCTGAGGCGGGCAGTGGAAGGAGAGAAGGAGGAGTTATGTCCCTACTGGATAGAGTGAGCACGCTGCTCCGCGCGAACCTCAACGACCTGGTCGAGAAGGCCGAGGACCCCGAGCGGATGTTGAAGCAGATTGTTCTCGATATGGAGAACCAGCTGCTCCAGGTAAAGACGCAAGTCGCGATCGCAATCGCCGATCAGCATCTGCTGGAAAAGAAGCACACCGAGCACGAGCAGCAGGCTGCCGACTGGCGACGCAAGGCGGAACTGGCAGTGACGAAGAATCAGGACGATCTGGCACGTGCCGCGCTGGAGCGCTCGCTGAGCCAGACGCAGCTCGCCGATGGCTTTGCGGCGCAGGCCGAAGATCAGAAACATGAGGCCGACAGTCTGCGTCAGGCGCTATGCAAGCTCGAGCAGAAACTCAGCGAGACGCGCGCACATTGCGAGATGCTGGTGGCGGAACATCGCCGTGCCAGGGTCGTGGGCCGCGCCACCCAAGCGCGTCAAGTGGTCGGTGTCGACCAGGAGCAGACGCTGGGACGGATGAAGAGCAAGGTCCACGTGAAGTCGGCAGAAAACGCGGCGGCATCTGAAATCCTGGCCCCAGAGACCCTCGAGGACAAGTTCAAGGCACTGGAGAGCGAGGACAAAGTCGAAACACTTCTCGCCGAGCTCAAGAGCAAGATCGCGGTCAACAGATAGGCGGGCGCTGGGCCCGCCCGCCGAACCCTTCAACGACGAATGTGCTGCGACTCTTTTCCTGCGCGTGTGTTCAAAGGGGAAGAGTACGATCGTGTGACAATCGCGTAAATCGAGAGTATTTCGGGTCTACCAGGGCATGTTTGTCGTCTAACTTAGAAGGGTCGACCCGAATTTTCTTACTCGATTTCCGCGAATTGTACGTGTCGCTGAATTCGGGTGCATCCGTTGCCGATTATGATGGGAAATAGGACCCTTATTGGTGAATGGATGCACTTTGCAATTCGCGGTGTTTGTTTAGGGCTGGCTGTCGGTTTGATCCAGACGGTCACACCTTCGGCTTGCTCCGCACAGTCTGCAGACTTAGCCCGGATTGTGTTGGTTGCGCAAGACCTGCCTGAAGCGCCACAACCTCAAGCTGAAATCGCTTCGCCCGAGTCCACCGAAGCACCAAGCTCACCAGCACAGACGCAGAGCACTCCGCAACCTGCGGGCCAAACTTCGCCCAGTTTGCAGTCGCCTTCGACGCAACCCAGCGACAAGAAGACCACGCACGATCAGGCCGAGGAACAACTCAAGCAACAGGAGCAGCAGCGGGTTGCCGGCGTGATGGCCACGTTTAACACCACGACCAATCGCAACGCACTACCTCTGTCTTCGGGGCAAAAGTTCCGACTCTTCTTCCGGAGCGAAATCGATCCATGGCCTTTTCTTCTGTCGGCTATCGTTGGCGGACTCAATCAGGCGAGTGACAGTGAACCGCAGTGGGGCCAGGGCGTCCAGGGTTACTCCAAGCGGTTCGGCGCATCTTACTCCGACTCGTTCATAGGCAACTTCTTTGGCAATGCCGTGCTAACCAGTGTGCTTCGCGAAGATCCGCGCTACTACCAGAAGGGCACAGGCAGCAAGATGAAGCGCTTTCTGTGGGCGGCCACCAGCACCGTTTGGTGCAAACGCGATAACGGCAAGTGGGGACCGAACTACGCCAACGTCGGCGGCAACATGATAGGCGCCGCCATTGGCCGCATCTACTATCCTGCCTCCGAGCGCACCGTCAACGACACGGTTTCCGATGGATTGACCGTCTCTGCAGAGGGCATCGTCGGCTCTGAGATTATCGAGTTCTGGCCCGACATGGCCCGTTACATGAAGCGGAAGCACGAGGAGAAACTGGCGCGACTGGCTGCGCAACGGGACGCACAAAATGCGGGGCATCCTGCACCCCAATCGGCTCCGCCAGCCCAACCCCAGCACTAGCGCGTTGGATCTCCCTCCGTAATCAACTGCCGAGGCACTATGGAAGATGCCGATCCCTTCACGACAGAATCGCTACTACGATGGAATGCTCTACTTGATGAGCCTGATGCACCTGAGCGGGGAGTTCCGCATCTGGAGACCTCAGTAGGCGGCTTGATCAACGCAGATCCAGCTCGTTGACTGTTTGTGCCTTCGAACCGGTATAAAGGTAGGGTTGCGCCAGACGGTAACTGAGAAGGAGCAGGCCTTGGCGATTGCCGTGACCCCGCCCAAATCCGCCCAGGATCAAGGCAAGCCGCTCTTTCCCAGCGAAGGGATGAGCGCCTTCATCCTGGTCACAGGGCTCTTCTTCCTCTGGGGTGTAGCAAACAACCTCAACGACGTATTGATTCGGCAGTTCATGAAGTCGTTCGAGCTTTCGCGGCTCCAGGCGGGCCTTGTCCAGTTCGCGTTCTACATCGGATACTTCGTCTTTTCCATTCCCGCCGCTTTTGTGATGCGGGCGCGCGGCTATAAAGCTGGCCTGCTGACAGGATTGTTGCTCTACGGCATCGGAACTTTCCTGTTCTGGCCCGCCGCTTCGGCGGGAAGCTACCCACTGTTTCTGATCGCCCTCTTTGTGATCGCCAGCGGCCTGGGGTTTCTTGAGACCGGCGCCAATCCACTCATTGCCCAAATGGGCGATGCGGGCAGCGCGGTACGGCGTCTCAATTTCTCGCAGGCCTTCAATCCATTGGGGTCCATCTCCGGTGTTTTGATTGGCACAGTGTTTATCTTCTCAGGCGTGGAATTGATGCCGTCAGAGATTGCGCGCCTCAAGATGGATGGAACCTACGGTGCGTATCTCCATCAGGAAACGATGCGCGTTGTGCCGCCCTATATGGCGATCGGCGCAGCGGTTTTGCTTTGGGCTCTCTTGCTTGCGCTCACGCCGTTTCCCGCGGTTGCGGCGGCACCATCCGCAAGAGACGAGGAGCCTTCGGGCCGCTTCGCAGACCTGTTTCGTTATCCACACTTCCTGCTCGCGGTGCTTGCGCAGTTCTGCTATGTAGGCGCGCAGGTGGGCACGTGGAGCTACTTCATTCAGTATGTGCAGGACTACACGCATCTGCCGGAGAAGACCGCGGGCTATTTCCTCACCGGAACGTTGGCTGGGTTCGGGGTTGGCCGGTTCGGGTCGAGCTATTGGATGAAGCGGATTCGCGCAAACGTGCTGATGGGGATATTCGCAGTCGCGAATGTCGGATTAGTCACTGTGGGAATGCTCTGGCCCGGATGGGTCGGCGTCTGGGCTATTTTTCTAACAAGCTTCTTCATGTCGATCATGTTTCCGACGATTTTCGCGCTCGGAATTAGCGATCTGGGCTTGAACACGAAGCCAGCGGCCTCCTTCCTGGTCATGTCGATCATTGGCGGCGCGCTCGTCACGCTCGCCATCGGGTTGGTCTTCCAGAAGACGCACAGCATGGCTCTAGCCATGTCGGTAGTGCTGATCTGCTACATCTGTGTCGCCTACTATGCCTTCTGGGGATCGGAGATTCCCCCACGCCGGCAGAACGGCTAGACGCGTTCCAGAGTTCCCAAACCCGGAAAGGCTTAGGGTTTGGGCCTGTTACCCTAAGCGCCGCAAACCAACGTTCTGATTGAAATCTGGCGCTCGAAGTACCGATAGTTGTCGCGCTGCCATCGCAGCGCCAGGTTTCCTTCGTCTCACGACTCCCTGGCTCGGGCCTTGTAAATCCGGAACCAAAACACGGTCAAGCACGAAAACGTGATGGCTAACCTTAAATAAATGTTTCATTTAGCGAGAAAGGGCAAGACTCGAGCATGATCTCCCTTAAGAAATACCTCGATATGACCTCGCAGGGCGTGCTGGAGCAGGAGCCAGAACCGGCGCCGGAGCTGGATGGGCTCTCGCCGGCCACCCTGGAGAGCTACCGCACGCTCCTTTGCACCATGGGAAAGACCGCGGTGCAGATCTCTCCGGTCCTCGGCTCAGATCTTGAGTCGAACCTGCAGCGGTTAGAGCACCGTGTTTCGTTTCAGCCTTCTCCCGAGTCGGTCAAGCAGGTCGAGAAGCAGGTCGAGATCCAGCTGCAGGAGTGGGGTGGCCGGGTAGCTGATCACCTGAAGGCAAAGGCTGAGGAAGTGCGGGAGATCATGGTTGCTCTGGCCAAGACGGCAGAAGCCATGGGAAGCCGCGATCAGGGCTACTCCAGCCGCTTCAAGGAAGTTACAGGACAACTGGAGCGTATCGCCCATCTCGACGATCTGACGCAGATCCGTACTTCGCTGGTCAAGCAGGTCTCTTCGCTGAAGAACAGCGTGGACCAGATGAACCGCGACAACCACGAGTTAGTAGCTCAGCTGCGCGCCGAGGTTTCGATCTATGAAACGAAACTGAGAACTGTCGAGCAGCTGAGCATGCGCGACGAGCTGACGCGCGTTGCGAATCGCCGCAACATCGAAGAGAGAGTCCGCTGGAGCATCGAAAGCAAGCAGACGTTCTGCGTCCTGATGCTCGATCTGAACGGCTTCAAGCAGGTGAATGACAAGTACGGACATCCCGCCGGCGACGATTTGCTGAAGCAGTTTGCGATCGAACTGCAGACCAATACACGCTCCGGCGACTTAGTAGGCCGCTGGGGCGGCGATGAGTTTGTTGTCGTACTGGCATGCGACGTGGAAGGCGCGATGGCTCACATCGACCGGATCCGTCATTGGGTTTTCGGCAAATACACACTGCAACTCGGGAAAGGCAATGAAAACCCGGTAATTCAGGTCGATGCGTCGATCGGGCTGGCGGAATGGAAGACCGGAAAGTCGCTGCAGGACCTGATCTCCGAGGCCGATGCGGGCATGTATAAGGACAAAAATCATTCACGAAAAGCCCGATAGCTCGAGTAGCGCAAGATGAAATGCTTGATAACATCCCCCGATGAGGGATAAGTTATCGAGCATTTGCATTTTGCGGCCACTTAACCTGCAAGGAACCTCAGCTGTCTCACAAAAGTTGTATACCCCTGGGGGAAGAATCCTGAGCTAAAACTAGAATCTCGAAAACCAGGGGCCGATAGAGACCCCGTAACAAACAACCACCTGCTCCAAGTAGCGATTCTGGACCTAATAGGCGGAACTGGTTCGGTGCAGGCGGCAATCGATATAAGGAGCGAAATACAAAATGGCGCTGACAATCCTGAATAGCATCTCTGACCTGACGGCGGAGAACGCACTCTCCAACACGCAAACCAGCCTTCAGAAGACCCTTACCGAACTCTCGACCGGCTTGAAGATCAACTCCGGTTCAGACGACGCCGCCGGCCTCTCGATCGCAAACGGCCTGCAGGCAAACATCTCGGCTCTGACCCAGTCGAGCCAGAACGCCTCGGACGGCGTTGGTCTGTTGCAGACCGCAGACGGCGCGCTCTCCCAGGTAACGACTCTTCTCGACCGCGCTGTGACGCTGGCAACAGAAGCGTCCACAGGCGGCCTCTCGGCCTCACAGGCAACCGCTCTGGACACGGAGTATCAGTCGATTCTGTCTGAAGTCGGCAACATCGGATCGACGACCAACTACAACGGCAGCGCGATCTTCGGTACAACCGCGAATGTCTACACCAGCGACGGCACGGCCGCCGGCAGCGCCACCATCGCGACCACGATCAACGCGCTGACGACCGCTGCCCTTGCTTTGACGGGCACCAACCTGACCTCCGCTGCCAACGCGCAGACGGCACTGGCTGACATCACTACCGCCATCGGCACGGTTGCCGCAAACCGCGGCGCCATCGGTGCGGCTGTCAACCAGCTGACCGCTGACACCAACGTTGAAAACACCGAGGTCACAAACCTGACCGCGGCCCAGAACAGCATCCAGAATGCGGATATCGGACAGACGGTTGCTCAGATGACGCAGTACAACGTTCTGCAGCAGACCGGCATGGCCGCCCTGTCGCAAGCCAACCAAGTGCAGCAAGCTGTCCTTAAGCTGCTCCAATAAATCAACCTCGGTTCTCTCAAACAAAAGTGGCAGCGCTCTTCGGCGCTGCCGCTTTTTTTCTGCCCTGCAGGCCCTGAAATCGGAGGCTCAAGTGGCCGATATTGTCTTGCGCCCGAAGCGGGACCGATCTTGAGGCTCTCGCAAACAGGCCAAAGAAACCAAAGGATTTACCCATGAGCTCAATCTCGTCGGCACTCAGTTCCTTGCTGTCATCCAGCTCCTCTTCTTCTTCTTCCATCGATCTGAGCTCGATCCTCGAGGCAGCCCTCGGCGCCTCCTCTCCCGGCATCGATGTGACTGCCGCCGTGAACTCGGCGGTCACAGCAGCAGAAGCCCCCGAAACGGCCTGGCAGAACCAGCTGAGTACACTTCAGAGCCAGGCCTCGGACATCAACCAGATCCAGAGCGACGTTTCGAACCTCGACAGCGATGCCCAGGCATTGAACAGCATTACGGGACCGCTCTCCGCCAGAACAGTCTCTTCTTCGAATTCGGGCGTAGTGACCGCGTCTGCGGCCTCCGGAAGTACTCCGGGAAATCATGTGGTCGTCGTCAACAGCCTGGCCACGACATCCTCGTGGGCCTCCGGAGTCTTCGCGAGCAGTACTACGGCTCTGCCGGCCGGAAGCTTCACAGTAACCACCGGGAGCGGCGCCACAACGATTACGACGGATGGAACCGAGACTCTGACCGACGTGGCCAATCAGATCAACGGCGACAATCTTGGCTTGACGGCGAGCGTCGTCACCGACGCAACAGGCTCACGTCTGGCGATTGTCGCCAACAGTTCGGGGAGCGCTGCAAACTTCACGGTGACTGGGAATGCGGGCTTTGGTTTCACGCAGGCGGCCACAGGTCAGAACGCCTCGTTGACGGTCGACGGCATCGGGATCTCAAGCGCTTCAAATACCGTGACCGGTGCTGTCCCGGGCCTGACGCTCAATTTGCAGAGCGCCAATCCAGGAACGCAGATTAGCCTCTCAGTTCAGCAGGACACATCAGGGGCCTCAACGGCGATCAATCAGTTCGTGACCGACTACAACAAGGTCATCACGGATCTGAACACCGAATTCACCTATACATCGGGCTCGGGGCAGGGCCCACTGGCCACCGATTCCACGGTGCGCAGCCTGCAATCGTCGGTGCTTGGAGTCCTCAGCTATACGTACACCCCAGGTTCGGGCACGACCACGGTGCCGAATCTGACCTCCCTGGGCATCAGCGTGAACAACGACGGCACTCTGACGGTCGATTCATCCACGCTGCAAAGCGTGCTGCAAAACAACTTCGGCGACGTACAGTCCTTCTTCCAGGGCACGTCTCTCAATGGCTTCGCCAACTCGCTCGATCAGACACTGACAAGCTTCACCGACCCCAGCAACGGCGCGTTCACGGTCGACTTGCAAAGCATCAGCAACCAGGAGACCGATCTGAACAACGACATCACCAACTTCCAGACGAACTACATTACGCCGCTGAAGACGCAGCTTCAAAACGACTACTCGCAGGCGGAAATTGCACTCCAGGAACTGCCGAACGAGATGAAGCAGATCAGCGAAGAGCTGGGGCAGAACTCCAGCTCCAACGGATAATCGGAGCCTACTATGACACGCATCGACCTTGCCTATCGCAAAACAGCGGTGGAAGGAGCCAGTGGCTTCGGGCTCCTCATGGCCCTCTTCGACACGCTCGCCGCGAACCTGCAGCGAGCCGCCGATGCCGAACGCGCCAACGACCTTGAAAAGCGGTGCCACGAGGTCAATCATGCACTGCTGGTGATTGGCTGCCTCGAGGATTGGGTGCAGCGCGGGCCAGGCGGCGAGCTGGCGGATCAGTTGATTGCCTTCTATACCAATTTCCGCCGCAGCCTGGTAGGGGCTCAAGTCAGAAGGTCAGCAAAGGAGATGGAGCAGCTCATCGCCAAGGTTCTGAATATCCGCCAGTGCTGGCAACAGATTGAGGGACGGCGGCAAGGCCCTTCGGGACCCGACATCTTAAGCCCGGGCGGGATGAACGGTCTCAGCCTGGCAGGCATTCAGGCGGGTGCCCGAGACAGCAACTGGTCGGCGTAGAACCGTCGCGCCCACCCCAGCGATTGCCATAGAAACAAAACGATAGAGGACCGTCCCTGCGACGGTCCTTTTTTGTGGTCCCAATGCTCCAGCCCGCTGGATGATTAGCTATTGCGGGGGCGCCAGGTAATTCAGCAGCGTATCCGGGAGGACCTTTGACGCCGCGGCCAGAGCTGCGCTATTCGCCGTTTCCGCCTGGCTAAGAGTGGTGGCTGCCTGAGCCATGTCTACGCCCACCAGAGAAGTCTGCTGTGACGAGAGGTCGACCGTCTCCTGTTGCAGATAGCTTTCCTGCGAATTGAGCTGGCTCTCGGAATTGGCGTAGAAGACGCGCTGCTGTCCGACATAGTTCAGCGCACTGTTGACTGCGGTTGTCGCGGTTTGAATGGCCGTGCTGTTCCCGCCTTGCAGTGCGGTCACAAGTGAGCTCAATGAACCGATGACGTCGGCGGTTGGACTGGAGAAGATCTGGCTGCCGGGAAGATTCACCTGCACGCTGAGGTTGTCTCCGACGGCGACGGAATTCTGATCGGTATTGCCGTTGTACTGATAGCCGGTGGGCGACGCTGCATTCGCTGTGAAGGGAGTTGTGTTCGTGGCTGTCCCGCCGAACAAATAGGAACCCTGATACGAAGCGTTGGCCTGCGAAACCACACTGGTTAGAATCCCCTGCACCTGCTGGGCGATCGCCTGAAGGTTGGAAGCGGAATTCGTGCCGTTTGCGCCCTCGGTTCCGAGCGAAACAGCCTGCGTGAGAGAAGACACCACCGTGCTGAGGGCCGAATCGGCCGCCTGCACTGTCGAAAGCTCGCTGGTGACGTTCTTGGTGTACTGATCGACATTGGCGGTCTCGATGGTGTTCTGCACCATGGCCGCAGAGGCCTCAGGGTTGTCGGAAGGAACATTGACGCTCTTTCCGGTCGACACCTCCTGCAGCGCGGTGTTGAGAGTCGACTGACTCTGCGCCAGATCGGCGAGAATGTCCGGAACCAAATTTGTATTGACGCGCATATGCTTTAGTAGCTCTGGCTCGAACCCATGTCGAGCGTCACGGTGTTGAGTTGTTGAATCGTGCTTACAATTCGCGCCGCAGCCTCGTAGGCGGTCTGGAAGCGAATCAGATTGGTGGTCTCTTCGTCGACGTTCACGCCGGAGACTGAACTCTGCTGATTTGTCAGCTCCAGCAGGTTCTGCCCGAACGCCGTAGATTCCGTGCTGGCGTTGGAAGTATCGTTGCCCACCTGGAACACCAGACTGGCATAGGCCTGCGCTGGAGTCTGCCCGGAGGGAAGCGCGTTGGTCAGAGCCGCAGAGAGATTCGCAACGTTGCCATTGCTTCCCGCGGAGCCATCCGAACTGGCTGCAATCAACGCTGGATTGGTGATCGCGACGCTCAAGCCCGCAGCGGCGCCGGCCCCAGCGGGAACCGTAAAGAAGTTCTGGCCCGGATTGCCATTGGAATCGAAACCCTGCGTCTGAGCGGTATTGAACGCGGTCGCGAACTGGGTCGCCAATGTGTTGAGCTGCGTCAGGTAGCCAGGGATGACTTGATCGCGAATTTGGATGGCTCCGCCGAGCTGGCCGCCCTGAATCGAAGCCGTGATGTTATTCCCCTGCGAGTCCAGCACCTGCTGCAATCCATTCGGGCCCGTCGTCGATTGGAGGGCAAAGCTCTGGGTCCCCACCACAAGCGGACTTCCATTCCCCGTCGTGATGACCTCACCGCTACTGCTTTGAGAGACGGAGATACCGGTCAACTGCGAGAGCTGCTGCACCAGCTGGTCGCGCTGATCCTCCACGGTGCCACCGTCTTGTCCGGCCGCTGTCAGCTGCTGCACTTCGCCATTAAGCTGTGCGATCTGCTGGGTCAACGTGTTGATCTGAGCGACGCTTTGACTGACCTCAGTGTCGGCGGCCGATTGTGTGCTGGTCAGGCCATTCGCGGTGGTGTTGAAAGCCTGAGCAAGATTCCGACCGCTGGAGATGACCTCCTGTTGCACGGAGGCGTCGGAAGGATTTGCCGAAAGCTGAGCAAGGCTGGTCGAAAACGACGAGAAGGCGCTTGCGATATCGTTGCCGGTCGAAGCAAAGTAGGTCTGGATCTGCTGCAGGCTCGAAGACTGCGCGTCAACGCTGCTCTGCGCCGAAGTCTGCTGCTGGATTTGCAGATTGAGCAGTTCGTCGCGCACGCTCTGCAGGCCATCCAGCGTCACGCCACCGCCCGAAACCTGGCCGCCATTTAGCGTTTCCGCATTCTCGCTTAACTGGGGCACCTCCCGCGTGTACCCCGGAGTATTGGCGTTAGCGATGTTGTTGCTCGTCGCACCCAGCGCGCCCTGCGCGACCTCCAGAGCCTGCGCGCCGATGTAGAGAGCTGTATTCAATCCACCCATGGCGATTACACCTGGCAGGACCAGGTCTGGTGCTTCAACCTGGTGCCGGCATCCTCCTGCATTTGACCTTTGAAAGAACGAAAGAGCGAAATCATCAGACCGACCGAGTGGCTGGAGTGTGTCAGGAGGGCTGCGTAGCACTGATTGAGGCTCTGCAATCTCTCGGTGGCACCGTGAATCTGCTGCAGAAGGCCCTGCTCATCGGTGGCGCGGCTCGCGGCAGATTCCTTCAGGCCGGGCTTGCTGAGATCGTTGGCCAATTCGCTGAGACGAGACGCCAAAGCCTGCTGATTCGCAATGCTGTCTTCAAGGGGCGCGAGGGAATGCTGCACAACCGCATGCATCGACCGCTCCAGTTCGAGAGCCATCGACTGCAAATGCTCAAGGTATTCCCCAAGCTTGACGTTCCGGTCTTCAACTTGAGTCGCTGTCATCCCTTAAAAGTCCGTACCTGTGCCTCAGCTATTCAGACTGAAGCGTGTGAAGCTCAGGCGTGCTCGTCGACCATCGACCCGGCGATCTCCTGTGGGTCGAGCTTGTAGTTTCCGCTGCCGATGGCCTGCTGCAGACTGGCCACCTTATCTTCGCGAATCTCAGGCGAGCTTAAGGCAGTGCTGACAAGCGAGCTGAGAGACTGCGTATCCGACTTGAAAGTCGTCCGATCCTCGCTCCCCGACAGGCCGGACCCGTTGACGCTATTTGCGCTCACCTGTTTCGGATCGGGCTCCGCGGCGATCTGGTTCGCTGCGACGTTCGTTAGATCGACTCTCATCTCTGCTCCTTCACTTGGACCTGCCCCTCTATCGGCACCTTGCCCGCCAAAGTTTAATCAAAATCTCAGGGTTATTTGACAATTTTTGTGGTCTCGGACGCAGCCGGAGCCTCATTTGTAATCGCTTTGGATGCTTGGCCTTCCGCCTCGTTCCGCCGATCGGCGGCGGCGTGAAGAGCATGTGCAATCATCTTCCCCAGCCCGATGCCTCCCGAGGCCGCCATCGCGGTGGATAGAGCCTGCACTCCGAGGCTCATCATCTGATCCTTCATCCCACTAGAGTCGTCGTTCTCATCGTCGGCGCCGGGTACCGACGCCATCGATTGCTGCGCTTGCTGCAGCCAGGTACTCAACAGCATGGACTCAAACTCCTGAGCGCTCTTGTCGATCTTGGCGTCGTCGTTGGAGGCCTTTACCGAATTAAGCTGGCGGATCATGTGATCTTCACGCGCCTGCAGCAGGCTCGTCTGCGCCTGGGCTGCGAGAGCGCCGCCGATCGGAAGAGACGACACTATTGCACCTCCAAGTCGGCCTGGATTCCGCCTTCAGCCTTGATAGCCTGCAAAATCGCGACCACGTCGTGCGCTGTCGTGCCAATGGCGTGCAGTCCGTTCACCAGCTCTTCCACATTCGCGCCTTCATCCAGCCGCATACTCTGCGCCGGGGCGTCGGTCACATTCACGGTCGTTTGTGGAACCAGGGCAGCGGTCGGAGTCGAAACAACCGAGCGATCATATCCCCCACTCGGACCTTGGCCACCACCCTGGCCTGGCCCCTGATCCGCTGGGTTGCCGGGATTGGTAGGATTCCCAGGCTGGCCCGGATTGCCTGGGCCATTCGGCCCTCCACTCTGGCCTACCTCCCGCGTATGCTCGACGAAGCCGGGTCCGGCGCCGGGAATTGGCGCTACGGAGTAGGTTGTGGTAACCGCAATAGAGAGATTGCCGTGAATCACGGAGACCGGTGTCAGCTTTACATCGCCGCCCAGGACAATTGTTCCGGTCCGCTCGTTGATCACGATCTTAGCCGGCGTACTCACGGTCAGAGACAGGTTCTGCACTCGCGAGATCAACAACGGCACCGAGGAATCTCCCGCATCGGCGACGTTGACATCCACACGCGAACTGTCGAGTACAGAAGCCACCACCTTGTGAAACTCTTCATTGACCGCTTCGGCGATTCGGCGAGCCGTTGTGAAATCCGGATTGCGCAGCAGCAGCGACACGGTCTTGAAATCGTGTAAGTCGACGGATGTGTCGCGCTCCACGAGGCCGCCATTGGGGATTGTTCCGACGGTCGTCGAATTCACTTCTTTGCCGTTGGTGCCGGTGCCGGCCATATAGCCGCCCATCACCAGCGGTCCTTGCGCCTCCGCGTAGATCTGACCATCAGGGCCGTGGAGGGCGCTCATGAGCAGAACTCCGCCGACCAGGCTCTTGGCATCGCCCACCGAAGAGACGGTGACATCGAGCTTGGCTCCGGGCCGAGCAAAAGGTGGCAGCGATGAGGTGATGAAGACGGCGGCCACGTTCTTTACTTCCACCTGGCCCGGCGCGATGAGTACGCCCATCTTCTGCATCGCATTAGCGAGGGTCTGCACCGTAAAGAACGTCTGCTGGCTGTCGCCTGTACGATTCAGCCCCACCACCAGCCCATATCCCACGAGCATGTTGTCGCGCACGCCCTCGACGCTGGTGATGTCCCGGATCAGCACGCGCCGGTTCGGAGTGTCGGCGCCGGCTTGCAGCACCAGAGCCGCAAGTGCCAGCCCAACTGCCATGAACATCCGGCGGAGCTTCGTCATCGTCAATGTGCAGCCCATGATCATCAGAATCCAAGGAGCCACAGCAGGGCTCGGGTAATCCGGTTAGGCGGGCGTGTGCTGTCGGCAATTATGCCCTTGCCCTTCATTTCGATCTCAAGATTGCTCAGTGCCGTTGACGGAACGGTGTTGCTGGGCCCGATATCGTTGGGCCGCACAACACCGCGAATCGTCACATCTTCATGCTGGTTGTTCATGAAGATCTTGCGCTGCGCTTCAACGACGAGATTGCCGCTGGGCAGCACGGCGATCACCTGCGCCGTCATGCTGGTGTTGAATGTTGTGCTCGAATCCGTCGCTCCCGCACCTTTCAATGTTGTTGCCGAATTCGCGTTAAACAGCGGGTCCAGGCCTTTGGTGTTGATTTGGCCGGCGAGTCCGGTGATCGCGGAGCTGGTTTGGAAGGTGCGCGAACTATTCACATCGCCGGATTGCGCGGCCGTTGTCTGCACCGCGACCAGAATGACTACGGTATCGTTCAGCTTGCGCGCTTTGTAGTCCGAGGAGAGATCGCTGACGTCACCCGAGGTCCAGAGACTGCCGACGGTATGTTCGGTCTTCGGCATCTGCTGCTCCTGCACGCGAGAAATGTAATCTGTGCGGAGCGCGGCGGGATTCGTCACCTTCTTGGTGCGTGCATAGCTCGGAGCGATGAGTGAGCTGGCCAGAACTACGCAACCGAGAAGCTGTAATCCGCGAGTGTTCCTCCTCGTCATACCTACAGCCTCCCTTTCAACAGACCGCCATCCACAACCTGAGCATGAAAAACCATCTTGTGTTCCCGGTCGGTAACACGGATTGATTGACCCGGCGCGCCGCTCTCAAGACAAACGACGGAGAGACGGATGTGCACACGGTCGCCGTCAAGCAAGAGAGTCGCCGGGGTTCCGCTCCTCACCGCGAAGTGCCTGGGAGACGAGCCTGAAGAAGGCTGAGTCGTCAAATACGTTCGCGCAACGGCAGCGGGCTGCGCAGAGGCTCCCGAGCCGGTATTCAAACTGACGAAAAAGGGAAGGCATTGATCGGAGCTCTCGCATTCGATTCGAGCCGTCATCCGCTGATTGCCCCAAGGCTCGATCGATCGAACCGTCAAGCGAGGCGCACTTGTGGTCGCAACCACATCCGCGAGCAGCGTCACCTGCTCCGGCGCCACCGGCATGCCCAGGCGGTTCACCGCAGCGGCGACCTGTTCCCTGCTGATCGGATAGCTGGCAGCGAGCGCGGAGACGCCGCTTGCCGCAGCGCCAAATGCGATCCCGAGCCAGAGAAGTTTGTTGTGCCTCATTGCCGTTTCACCCTACTGCGAGATCTGGTCCAGCTGTTGGAGCATCTCGTCAGTCGCTTTGACTACGCGGGAATTCGACTCGTAGGAGCGCTGCGCGAGAATCATGTTCACGAACTCTTCGACGACATTGACGTTCGATTGTTCGAGCATCCCCTGCTGGATCGTGCCTAGCCCTTCAGAACCGCCGGCAGCGCCAACAATTGCATCACCGGAGGCCGTGGTCGCCAGGTAAACGTTGTTCCCGACACTGTTCAGGCCACCTGGGTTGGCGAATGTCGCCAACTGAATGACTCCAACCTGCTGCGCCTGCGTCTGACCAGGCAGCGACACGCTCACGGTTCCGTCGTTGCCGATCGTGATATTCGTCGCGGCCGCCGGTATGTTGATCGCCGGTTGCAGCGCATCGCCGTTCGCCGTCACCAGATTGCCCTGGGCGTCGGGCTGAAACGATCCCGCACGTGTGTATCCGGTTTGTCCGTTGGGCAGCAGAATTTGGAAGAATCCCGAACCTTGGATGGCGATATCGAGTGGATTGCCGGTGCTGGTCAGATCGCCCTGAGTCTGCAAAATCTCGGTATTGCCCGCCTTTGTACCCAAGCCGACCTGCAAGCCGGAAGCTACCGTGGTCTGCTGCGTGGCTGCGGAGCCAGGCATCACGTCGTTTTGATAGAGAAGATCGGTAAATTGAACGCGTCGTGCCTGGAATCCTGCGGTACTCGAATTAGCAAGATTGTTCGCGATGTTATCCAGATTGACCTGCTGGGCGGTCATGCCGCTGGCTGCGGTATATAGAGCATGAAACATTCGATCTCCTTTAGCCCACCTTAGGCAGGTCTTGACTTGCTGTCTTGTCTATCTCCGAATTGAACATCGCCAAAGCTCGCTGCATCATCTCCGAGTTGCGCTGTGCCTCCACCAGCTGAATCATGCTCGAGACCGCGTTGACATTGGAGCTTTCGAGCGCGCCCTGCCGCACGGTGGAATCCGTCGGCGGAATAGTTTTCGCGTCGGCAGGCGCCGAGTACAATGAGTTGCCGGTATTGGTGAGTTCCGTGCCCAGAGGAAACTCGGCGATTTTGATCTTGCCGACCAGCGCGCCCTCCGAAGAGATGGTTCCATCGGCGCTGATCGAAAGCTTTCCGCCCGGCACCGTGATGGGACCCTTGTCGCCCATGACGAGATCGCCGGATTGGGTAATGATTTGGTCTTTGCTGGATAACTGGAATGAGCCGTTGCGCGTATACATCGGGCCATCTGCGGTCTGGATAGTGAAATAGCCTTTTCCTTCAATCGCGAGGTCGAGATCGTTGCCCGTTTTCTCGAGAGCTCCCTGAGTCACGTCGGCCATGGTCCCGCTCAGGATGCCGTAGCTGTTGATGATCGGACTCAGAGCCGATGTCGACGCGTCTTGAGCACTGGCGAGCACGGAGCTGAAGACATTGCGCTCAGCGCGAAAGCCGACCGTGCTGGTGTTGGCAATGTTATTGGCGACAGTGTCCAGCGCCTGCGTGCGTGCGACAAGTGCGGTGCATGCCGCATAGTACCCGCTGTCCATGTGCACCCCTCCGCGGAAGGATATGCACGGCGCGTGCCATACTCAGAGGCAAGAATTGCCCGAAAAGCAGGCTCTGGGGCGCAGAGATGGCCTTCTAAATGAGGATTAGATGAGAGCGGTAGCGCGTGGGCGCCTTATGCGCCGAAGCCCAGGACATCTTCCTCATGGGAAGGCAATGTCAAGATGCAATCCGCATGCCTACGAGGAAATGGCATGCGCCAACGAGCCGACGGACGCCCCTTGGACAACTTGCTCGCTGAAGGAGCAGGCGCTCTCGTGATGAGCTTGCCGGACAATCTCTCTCCAGCGATTCGCGCCTGCGATTGACCGGGAGGGCGTGAAGTACTCGCTCACGCAGCGCGGCAGCGACCAGGCTTGCGCAAGCCGCAGCCCGACAGCATCCGGGTCGCCGGAAAGCTGCATCGTTCTATCCCAACCCAAAACCGCAGGCAGGGACCCGAGGGAATGAAAAAGTCCTACCAGATACGCGGACTCCGGGTTCATCGAGAACGACGTCTCTTCCGCGAGCAGCCGGCAGCTTTCTGCAACCGTCCGGGCATGGGCCCAGGCCCCCATCATCTCCCGAGGACGAGAACTGCGCTTGATCGTACGTCTCGACATGGCCTCCAGGCAGGCCTGCAGTCCGAGGCCGGAGATGCAGTCTTCGATCCGCGTAGGTAGACCGTCGAACGACACAGCTTCGCGCCCTGCCAGACGCAGCACCTGAATCGCGGCGCCCAGATCGCCGAGCACGAGCTGCGAGATTCCGCTCAGGTCGACGGTCCGCTCCCGGACCATCAACTCCATAAGCAGAAGTGTTTCCGACATCACGGGAACATCGGGAAGATCGCGTACTTGATCGAAGTGCGAAGGTTGTCCAGCAGAAACCCCGTTACGCGCGATCCCAATCTCGAAAACTCTTTTGTTGCGCACCTGTCACCGTCCGGGATATCTATCGGCAACAGGCGTCGATTTTTTTACCCCGCGACGGCGATAACTTCTTCCAATAGTTCGGAGTTTTCCGCCCTCAGCTCGGCAAAAACCCGGGGAGCACGAAAGACGATGTCGACCTTTCCGCGCTTACCCATGAGCCGGACCCAAACCAGGTGCTTATAGCCGACAAAGCGGGCTTCCTGCGCCTTTACGTCGACGGCCGTCCGGCCCACAGTCCGGGACATCTTCTCGGGCGAGCCCGGATCGGTTACAACAATCTCCTGGGAGTCCGGCAGCGGGGTAACCGAATCCATGCGGCGCACAAAGTCCGTCAGCGTTACGAAGCAGGGCTCGGCTCTGCAGCCTGTCATCTGTTCGATGGCATCCAGCACGCTGTGCTCGACCCGATACACGAAGCCCAAGACGATCCGCTTCGCGGTCTGCGAAGAGTGCAATGGCACGGCGTTGCACGCCTCGAGAATGGCACGGGGGATATCGATCTGTGCGCTGTGACTGACGTAATCCTGTGCCAGCACAGGACAGCCCCACTGGGTTGCTCTAGCCGCCGCAATCTGCTGTTCGGTGACGATTCCAAGCCGCGAGACCGTCTCGGCAAAATCCTCTCCGCGGCGTTGGCTCTCAAGACTGGCCAAGCGCAGTTGTTCGTTCGTCAGGTAGCCCTTCAGATGCATCGCCAGTCCCAGCGATAACCTCGGCTCTCGCGGGTTCTCGACGGAGCGGCGGGCCGAGAAAGCGGCCAACGGCTCTCGCGCCGCCAAGGCAAAGCAGTCCACGCTGCAATACCACTGCTGCCCGACGTAGATTCCCTGCTTGCCCCCGGGAATGCTGCGCATCAGCTGTGTGTTGCGGCAGGTGCGCAGATCGCAATGCGTCCGCATACTCTTCAGACCGCGGTCAACAGCCGGAAACAGCGACGACAGTGAAAGGCTCATGATCATTCACCTCATCTGACTAATTAAGAAAGTGAGACGTCACAGGCTGTGGAATCTCGGTGACTCGCAAGCCGTAGTTGCCGTCGACTACAACAGCCTCGCCACGCGCGATGAGCTTGCCGTCGAGAAGCAACTCTACCGGTTCGTCCACCAGCCGATCCAATTCGACGACGGAGCCGCTCGCCAGTTCGAGCACCTCGCGCAAAGGCATCTGACGCTGGCCGAACCGGAGCACCACATTCAGCTCGACGTCCATGACCAGCTTCAGGTTCTTAGGCAGAATCGCGGACGGCTTCGTCTCGCAGGATGATCCCGCCGTTTCATCGGAGGCCGACAACGCCTCAAGCAACGGCGCGCCGAAGTAGAGCAGCACTTGCAACCGCGCCTGATCCTGAGCCGCCGCGAGAGGAACCACAAACATTCCGCCGAATGCCAATCCCGCAACCCGCTCGACCTTCACGGTCACCTGCCCGAACTTTGCCGAAATACACGTCGATAAGCCTTCCATCGCCGACGCAATGAAGGGCGCCAACGTATTCCCGGGCTCCTCGGCGGTGTCCCCGGCCTGCTGATTCGCAGCGTTCGCCACCACTGCGGCGACCTGCGACTCATAGAATTCGGCAAAGCACTCGCCGTTGATCGCGCCTTCCACGGTCAGCTGGAAATGAACCTGGGGCCCCTGGTTGGCGGCCGCATCCATCGAGTCCATGACCTCGAGAGGCCATTGCACACCGGTGGCGGATGCGAGCGATTCGCCCAGGCACCTGGCAAACGCAGCGGCAAAAAGATTTGCGCACTTCTTCTTGGATTCGTTATTCATGCGTCTATATCCCTTTCCATTCGGACTCTGCGATGCGCCGGCCTAACTGCGCCGCCCTCTGGGTTCCATTGCGCACCGGTACAGCTTCAAATAGATTCTTCCCCGCGGCTGTCAGCACCCCAGGGTTGCGAATCGGCGCGCGCAATTTGAGCACCGAGCCTGGCTGCAGCGCGACCAGATCGCGCACTGCCACGCGCAGCGACGGCAGTTCCGATGCGATCTCGAAGTCGCAATCGAGAATGCGCTCACGAAGCGGAGGCGCAGGAAAACTCCATACCCGCGACTTTCTCTGCGGCTGGTTCAGTTTGAGCTGCGCCATCAGTACATTGAGGAACTCAGTCGGAAAAACGAACTTCAATGCGCCTGTCGTGCCCGCCAATTCGATCGAGAACTTGAGCACCGTCGCCTTCTCATTCAGCCCGAACGACTGATGCATTAAGGCCGGCTTGATGCGCGCCCCCGGCACCAAAGCAAGGTTGGGAATCTTCCACACATTCAGGGCCTGGCGCGCGAAGAGCGCCACCACGTCCTGCATCACCTCGCCCTCGATCTCCGACAGATCGCGCGCGGTTCCGCTTTCGCTGCCTGTACCGCCCATCAGCAGCTCGATCATGGGGAACACCAACTCGTTGTCCAGTTCCAGAGTCATCGTGTTGGAAGAGAACGGCGCGATGTAGCAGAGCGGAGGTATCTCGGCAATGTGCTCCTTAATGGGAAGCTGATCGAGCGCCTCGAGCTTAACTTCGACTCCGGTGCCCAGATACGTGTCAAGTGCGCCGGAGAGATGAAACGCGAAGGTCTCGTGAATAGCTCTCAGAGCGCGCGCATCCTCGTTCGACAGGCGTCCCGCGGAGCGAAAGTTGCAGCTGTGCACCGTGCGCTGCTTTGCCGGGGCCTTCTGGCTTGCCGGCTTCTGCTGTGTTTCGAGGAGTGTTTCGGTGTCCTGATTAGGCATGTTCTAGGCACTCTCCTGTCGATGGCGGCAAGGGTGTCGGCCTGCGCCGCAGGTGTTCGAGGTGAGCCTTCAATTTGACCATGGTCTCCTGGCGAATCTGCGATACGCGGGAAAGGGCGACGCCGACAACTTTCGCGATTTCCTTCATCGTGAGCTCTTCCCGGTAATAGAGAGAAAGGATCAACTGCTCTCGCTCACTCAGTTTTGAGATTGCCTCCGCAAGATGAGCCTTCATCTCACCTTCGAGGCACAGATCGAATGGATCGGGGTCGTCGAGGTTAGGCGCGGACTCGATCACATCGAGCGATTCGGAATGATCGTTCGACACCGCGACCTTCTGCCCGGACAGCTGCAGAGCATCGATCTGCGCGATCAGACGGCGCAAATGCTCGGGATCAAGCTGCATCTCCTGGGCCACCTCCGCTTCAGAGGGATGCCGCCCGAGCTTGCTCTCGAGCTTCGCGGTCGCCTCCGCGATCTCGCGCCCTCTGCGCCGCATATAGCGCGAACCCCAGTCGGTTTCACGCAGACTGTCCAGGATCGCTCCGCGAATCCGAAACTTGGCAAAGGTTTTGAACTGCACATTCTTCGAGCCGTCGAAACTGCGCGTGGCCTCGATAAGCCCGACAACACCGGCGCTTACCAGGTCTTCCATTTCCACGTGTTGTGGAAGGCGTTCGCGAATACGTGCAGCAATGTAATAGACCTGCGGCAGCTCCTGCATGACGAGATCTTCTCCGTCGCCTGCATTCGCCGCACTCGTTCTGTAAGCCAACTCGGCCGCAGTCATCTGGTCACCTCATGAAACGAAATCGCATTCAGCATCTTCATCGCACCGACCCTAACGACATCACCTGGGTCATCGGAGGGATCTCCGATGGGGAAATCACAACGATCTTCGGAATGAACGGTTCCAGCACCCGCCGGAGATAAAACCGGCCCGGCGAAGCGCACAGAAGGACGGGAGGAGCCATCGCAATCTGATCGCCGAGCATGCCGCGCAGCCCATCGAGTACACGGCGCGCAACAGAAATCTGCATCACTCCCGCCGCGGCGGACTGCGGGGCTTGGGCTCCGGAGCGGGCACACTCTTCTTCGATCGCGCTGTCGAGCGTGACGACCTTCAGCCGCCCGCTTTCGTCCAGCAGCGGTCGAATGAGCGCGCGGCCCAGGGCGTGACGTGCAGCCTCGACGAGGATCACCGGATTCTTGTTGGTCGCGGCCGTCTCCACCATCGTCTCCAGAATGCTGCCCAGGTCGCGGATCGAAACCTGCTCACGGAGAAGTTGCTGCAACACTTTCTGTACTTCACCCAGCGTCATCAGTTTTGGAACCAGCTCATCGACCAGCTTCGGGTGCGAGTCTGCAAGCCGATCGATCAGCCGCTTAGTTTCGGAGCGTGTCAGCAGATCGTGGGCATTATGTTTAATCAGCTCGGAGAGATGAGCCGCGAGCACCGAGGTATGATCGACAACCGCATATCCAGCAGCGATTGCCTGTGCCTGCAGATCGGGCGTGATCCACTTTGCCGGCGAGTCGAATGCCGGCTCGCGCGTCTCCTGGCCAGGCAGATCACCGGGTTTGGGATTCGAATTCACAGCAAGCAGACGGTCTTTCCGCATCTCCCAGCGAGCGATTTCCACGCCACGCAGATAGATCACGTACTCACGCTCTTTGAGCGAGAGATTGTCGGTGATGTGAATCGAGGGGACAAGGAATCCTAAAGTCTGGGCAAGATTCTTGCGCAGCGACTTCACGCGCGACAACAACTGACCGCCCTGCTTGGCATCGACGAGCGGTACGAGCCCAACGCCGACCTCGAGCATCAACTCATCGAGCTTCAGCACTGCGTCCAGAGGATCCACGGCTGGAGTTCCCGGCTTGTCGCCCTTAGCCGGTGTTGCCTTAGCGCCGCCCGGTGCCGCATCAGTGGCCAAAGCGGGCTTCATTTTCCAGGCTGCAAACATGGCGCCTGCGCCGAGGGCGATAAAGGAAATCTTGGGCATGCCGGGAATCAGCGCCAGCGACAACAGGCATCCACCTACAATCCACAACGGCCGCGCGGTGCGGAAGACCTGATTGCCGATGTCTGTGCCCAACGAGTAGTTGGAGGCCGCGCGGGTGACCACGATGCCACCGGCCACCGAAACCAGAAGCGATGGAATGATCGCGACCAGTCCGTCCCCGACGGTCAGAATCGTGTACGTTTTCAGCGCTTGCTGGAAGGGCACGCCCTGTTGCAGGACTCCGATGAGGAAGCCGGCAATAATATTGATAGCTGTAATCAGAATGGTGGCCAGAGAATCGCGTTGGCTGAAGCGCGCTGCGCCGTCCATCGAGCCGCAGAACTCTGCCTCGCGGGCCACCGCCTCGCGCCGCTGGCGCGCCTGATCGGCGTTGATCAGTCCGGTGTTGAGGTCCGAGTCGATCGCCATCTGTTTGCCCGGCATGGCGTCGAGTGTGAAGCGTGCCGTTACTTCGGCGGTGCGCACGGCGCCGTGGCTCACGACCAGATATTGAATGGCGATCAGCGCAATGAAGATCACGAAGCCGACAATGTAGTTTCCGCCGACCACAAACTGTCCAAAAGCCTCGATCACCTGTCCGGCAGCCGAAGCCCCTTCGCTACCGTGCAGAAGGATGCGACGTGTTGCTGCCAGATCGAGCGACAACCGCATCAGCGTCAGCAGGAGGATGAGGCTCGGGAAGACCGAGAACTCGACCGGACGAAGAACTTGAATCGCAGTCAGCAGCACCAGCACCGACGCGGTGATGTTCAGCGTCAGGAGTAGATCCAGAACCACGCTCGGCAACGGCACGAGCATCACGAAGACAAGAGCCACCGCGCCGATGGGAATAATCCACTCGGAGTATTTGCGAAGTGTTGCCATCAATCCGGGTGTCTTGTTCACTGCGTCCTCACAATGGGTTTCTGCGCGGCTGATTTGCTGCTTCTCTGCGCCTGGCGCTTTTTCACTTCGGCCTGTGCCTTATAGATCAGGACCAGAATCTCGGCGACAGCGTGATAGAGCGCCGAGGGAATCGGATCCCCTATCTCCACGCTCTTGTAGAGCGCCTGCGCCAGCGGCTTGTTTTCCATGACCGGGATGTCGAACTTCCAGGCAATCTCTTTGATCTTTGCGGCCAGGTTATCGAGGCCTTTGGCCACCACGACCGGCGCGCCCATATTGGCCTCGTAGCGCAGAGCGACGGCATAGTGCGTCGGGTTGGTGATCACCACCGTGGCGGTCTCCGCGGCCTTCAGCATCTGCTTGCGCCTCGACTGGCGCTGGATTCTGCGGATTCTCGCTTTGCTCTGCGGATTGCCTTCGGTCTGCTTCAGTTCGTCCCTCAAATCCTGACGGCTCATCATCAGGTCGCCTTCGCTCTTCCACCACAAGAGGAGGTAATCCACACCCGCCCAGATCAAGAGCACAAGGCCCGACTTCCAGATGATCTGGATGAGAATACCGGTGATAAGACTGGCGAAGCGGCGCGCATCGACATACGAGCTGCCCAGTATCTCGGCCCAGTTCTCGCGAATCGACGCGACACCGATCCAGGCGATCGCGGTGAACGGCAACAGCGACTTAAGAATGTTGCTCAGACCGGCGGGAGAGAACAGCTGCCGCAGCCGGTCCGGCGGACTGATGCGCATGAAGTTGAAGGAGAGCGCATCCGGCGCAAAGACGAAGCCGCCCTGCGCCAGGCCGCTGACAAGCGATACCGCGAGCCCCGCCAGGACGATCGGAAAGACCCAGCGAATCGCCTCGATGCTGGTCCAGAAGAGAAGCGGACCATTCGGTGTGATCGAATCGGTGGTGGCTAGATCCAGCGTGGCTCGGAAGAAATGCGTCCAGTGCGGTAGCGCCTGGCGTCCCATGAGAAAGACGACACCGGCAACGGCAGACATCGAAAGCGCACCGCTCAGCTCGCGCGAGCGGGTCACCTGTCCCCGGTTCCTCGCGTTCTGCCGCTGCCTCGGTGTTGCTTTTTCTGTTTTACTCGAGTCTGCCATCGTCGCCTAACCTGCTAAATGGAAAAGATGCTCTCCGCTCGCCACCGCATCGGTGAACAAACGGCGGAAGAGGTCCGGCCAATACTTCAGAGTTGCAATCAAAACCGCAATGCCTAAAAGACTTTTCACCGCCGGGCCCAGCAGCATGAGCGGCATCTGCGGAGAAGCCTTGCCCAGCAATCCAAGAATCACGTCTGCGGCCAGCGTCGCCGCAAGCACCGGAGCGGCAATCTGTACACCGAGCCCGAAGATTTCTCCCACGGTCTTCAGCACTGAGGCGGTAAACAGTCCGCTCACGTGCGCAGCTCCGGGGGGAACGTAGCGAAAGCTGTTGCCAACGGCGCGCAGCAGCCAGAAGTGCACGTCCATCTGAAGAAAGAGCAGCATGACGATGCTCTGGTAGAACGTGGCCATCACCGTCGTATCGACCTGCGTCTGCGGATCGAGGATGTTGATCAGCGAGTAGCCCATCTGGATTCCCAGAACTTGTCCGCTGAGCTGAATTCCCTCGAAAACGATATTGGTGGCGATGCCCATGCCGGCGCCCACCAGGAATTCTGTGATGATGAGCATCGGCCAGTTCGACGCCACCCTGGGATCGATTTGCTTCCCTACGGTCGGATATAGCAGCAGAGTCATCGCGAAGACAAGAATCGCCTTGATGCGCGCGGGAATCACCACGCTGCCGAAGAACGGCGCAAACAGCATCAGCCCTGACAGGCGCACGCCAATAGTCAGCAGGCTGGTGACGATCCTCATCAAGGGAAGCTCGATCATTTGATGTACCCGTGAAAATCGGAGAACGTGGTCGTCGTGAACGAAGCCAGATGGCGCCACATCCAGGGCATGGTGAAGAACAGCGCGCTGCCAGTTGCAACCAGGCGCGCAACGGTCGAAACGGTCGTGTCCTGCAGTGACATCAGCACCTGTACAACGTTCACCAGGAGGCTCACAAAGATCGCGACCAACAGGGCAGGCCCCGCGAGGATGACCACCTCCTGCAACATCAAACGTCCCAGCAGAACTACCTGATCGACATCCATAGCGCTAGCTAAAGCTCCTCATGAGTGAACCGACCAACAGATGCCATCCGTCTACCATCAGAAAGAGCAGCAGCTTGAGCGGAGTCGAGATCACCACCGGAGGCAACTGCAACATGCCGACGGAAGTGGTGATGGAAGCGACGACCATATCGACAATCAAGAACGGCAGAAACAAAACGGTGCCGATTTGAAACCCGGCCTTGAGTTCCGACAGGATGTACGCCGGCAAAAGTACGCGCATCGATAGATCGTCCGGCGAGTGCGGGGCAGGCTCCTTGGCCAGTTCCACGAACAGCGCCACATCTTTGTCGCGCACATAGTGCGCCATGAACTTGCGCATCGGAATCTCGCCGCGGGTCAGCGCTTCCATGGCCGTAATCTGCCCCGCCTGCATGGGCGCAACCGAAGCCTCGTAAATCTGCAGACCAATGGGCTGCATCAGAAAGAACGTCAGAATCAGGGAGAGGCCGATCAGCGTCTGATTCGAAGGCGTGGTTTGAAGGCCGAGGGCCTGGCGCAGGAAATGGAAGACGATCAACAGACGCGCAAATGGGGTGATGCACAAGAGCATCGTCGGGACCAGCGTCAATCCCGTCAGCAGAATGATGATCGACCACGGAACCGTCTCGCCGGGCAGTCCCTGAATGTGCAGGCCGCTGGCGCCTGCGCCAGGCGTTGTCGGCGGATAGTTCCTCACCACGCTCGACGAATCGTCCGGCCCGACAAATGGAGCCGGGGGTGGAGCCGTGTTGCTCGCAGAGGATGTGGGGGCGTTGGCGGGTGGATTGTTTGCCGGTGCAGCCGCGTTTGCATTGGCCGGAGGATTTGCGGCAGGCGCGGCAGCAGGAGCCTGCGCTGACAGAGACGCGGCAAGGCAGAGCAATAGCGCCAGCAGCATTGCAGCCCGCCCCATCGTCCGCCCCCACATCATTTCCAAGACCCCGTCGCGTGAAGAATGTCTAAACTCCCAGTTGTTTATGCGGCCGGCTCATCCAGTTGTGTCAGCAGGTTCACGCCGCCCGTTCCCCCGCCGATCAGGAACTTGCGGCCTTCAACGTGAATAATCGCCACGAAGCGCTTCTCGCCGAGCTGGACAGTCTCCGTCAGGTGCAGCTCTTTCGCAGAAGCCGTGCCCAGGCGCTCACGAAGCCACGAAAACATCCGGCTCAACAGTCCATGCTGCGGCGCGCCTGCAAATCGCAGCGCATCGTGCTGCGCAATCAGCTGCTCAGCTCTGCGGCTTGGGGCGTCGCTTCGTTGCTTCCGGGTCTGCCGCTTCAGCGCCGATGAAAAGAGGATGGAACCCGGCAGGTTCTCACCTAGGGCCACGTCCTTGGCAGTCTTCCGCGCGGTTCTGCGGCTCGTTGCCTTCTCCATTGCAGTCTTTACACTCATATTTGCTCCGTGATGCGAACAGCCAGGCGGTCGCCGACCGCTTCGAATTCGGTCCAGCCAATCAAGAGTTGATTGACGCGCAGGGGAACATCGCTCGTGTGATGGCATGCCGTCTCCACAATCGATCCTTCCTTCAAGGCCAGCAGGTCGGCGATTGTGAAGTGCACCACAGGCAATTCAAGCGTCAGAGTGCACGGAAGCCAAGGCATGCTATCCAGCGGATCCTTCTGGCTCGTCTGCACCGGCTCGGCGACAAACGGCTTCGCCGGATTGACTTCGAGATTCTGAGGGGCGGTACTCATCGGTCCTCTTGCGCGCTCCATACCTTCAAAACAAGTGCCGATCGACGCCTGCGAGCAGGTGCCGGCTGCAACAAGATGGAGCGGTGCACAGAGGTAAAAGCAATCGCTGTGCCGGAATGCGGCGCCGACACGAACAATGGAGATTCGGCGCCTGGATGAGCTGCAGACGCTTCGATCGAAATGGGTTATCTGACAAAAGACGCTACGCCGCTAGCCCTCCGACTAGTGAGACAGCCATGAGAGCTAGCGCGTTGCGACTTCCTTCCGCCGTCGAGAGACTACATCTCGACCAACGCTCTAATCGTAATTTAATAACTCCGAGGACTTCCTTTCCGAACTAGCTGATGACCTGCAACGTAGCCTGCGACACCTGATCGAGCGTGGTCAGAACCTTCGCATTGGCTTCATACCCTTGTTGGGCAACGATCATGTTTGCGAACTCAGTCGACAGGTTGACATTCGATCCCTCGACGGATCCGCCGGAGATCTTTCCGTTGCCCGCCACGCCTGCCTGCCCAACAACGGCCGCGCCGGAAGCAAAGGAAGCCTGATAGTCGCTGCCGCTCACCTGAGTCAGGCCCTGATTGTTGGCGAAGCTGGCAACAGCGACCTGGCCAAGAACGAGCGTCTGGTTGTTGGAGAACTGCCCCTGGACCGTGCCGTCGGGGAGGATGGAATAACCGGTCAGCGATCCGGCCGAGTATCCATTCTGCGTGGAGGCCGTGGTGGCACTGGTCGCTGCTTCTTGCGTGATCGTCGGGGTCCCGCCAGCTCCGTTCAGGTTCCAGGTCAGGGCCATGTTGGCTGCACCATCCGCCAATCCAGGGATCGCGATGGCGACGTTGCCCACAGGTGCCGTCAGTTGCCCATTGGGCCCGAAAGTCATAGGCCCGGTGGCAAGCTGCACGGGGGCACCGGCTCCGCCTACATCCGCGGCGGGAATCGTGACCTGATATGTCCAGGTATTTGCGCCTGTATTCGTATAGTTGATGGTCAGGTTGTGGGCGTTGCCGAGGGAATCGTACACCGTCATCGGTGCGCTGTAGACCGTGCCGACTGCGGTGTTCGAATCCAGGTTTGTCGTCATCTGAAAATTGGTTGTGGCGTTGGCGGGAAAGTCGCTCGAGTCGGTCACGGTGATCGGCGCCAGAACCGAACTGGTCTGAACCACCCCGTTAATCGCGGGGAATCCCATCACGAGTTGGCCGCTTGAAGAGGTGAGTTGCCCCTGCGCGTTCACCGTGAAGTTCCCATTACGTGTGTACTCGGTCGTACCGTTCCCCTGAACGATGAAAAATCCGTTCCCCTGCAGAGCCATGTTCGAGGGAATGCCCGTCGAGTTGACGCTGCCGTCGGAGAAATTGGAGACCGTGCTGTCGGTCTGCACGCCGTTGCCAATCTGGATGGGGTCACCGTTGCCCGACGTCCCCTGCAGCCCGCTAAAGACACTGCCGAAACTGAGCGTCTCGTCCTTGTATCCGTCGGTATTCAGGTTGGCAAGATTATTGGCAATGACATTGAGGGACGACGAAGTTGCTGCGAGGCCCGATAGAGGTATGGAAAATGCAGACATTTACCGTACTCCTGTATAGGTTGGATATGTGGAGGTTGTCGGCACGCCGAAGCTGCCGTAGAGATTCATAAGACCGGTGTTGTTGGTCGCGTTCGTGGGGACCGCTGCGTTGGTGGGGGATGCCGAAACTCGAGACGACAACGAGTTGATTGAGTTCGTCGTGGGCGCCGGAGAGCTGCTCGGTTGGCTTGAGCCTGTTGCTCCCGTGTTTCCGGACGTACCCGATGTCCCGGAAGTGCCTCCAGGGGTTGTATTGCCTGCAATCGTGTTCAGCGTCTGGTTGATCGAAATCATCTGATCGAGCTGGTTGAGCGATACCATCTGCCCGACCATCTCGGTAGGGTCGACCGGCGAGGTCGGATCCTGATTCTGCAGCTCCGTGACCAGCAGATTGAGAAACGTCTGCTGCAGGCTCGTGGACGAAGTCCCGTTGGTACTCGACGATCCGCTCGAGCCGGACGTGCCCGAAGTTGCCATCGGCTTGGCGGCACTCGCGCTCTCCCCGGCCACTGGCGCGGTCACTGCCGGAATGAAACCTTGAATGTTCATCGTCTGCTCCTTCCCAATCTGCTAGGCCCTGATATCCAGGCGCGATCCTTCACCGACCGTCGCGGCTGCGGGCCTGACGATCCCTTTGTCTGATTCCGTTGGGGACGCAGCGCCATCGATTTGCGCAAATGGCGTGAATGGTTTGTAGTCCTTTTGCGAGGATTGCCCTTGATTGCCTGAAAATGAAGCCCCACCCTGGCTGACTTCGATCGACGCATGCAACCCGTAGTCGGCCCCAAGTTTTGCCTGCACTGCCGGGATGTGCGCGCTGAGCGCGCTCACAAGCTCGCTATGATCCACCGAGATTTGGGCCTGCATCTGTTGCTGCGTGACGCTCGTTCGGATGGAGATGTCGCCGAACTCGCTCGACCGCATGCCCACGCGCATCTCTGTCTC